>NZ_LPVS01000090.1:0-150297 GCF_014843905.1 Mesorhizobium silamurunense
ATCGGCGCGGTGATCGGCACGCTGGGCGGCGCCGAAGCGCGCGGCCGGCTGGCTGCCGCCTTCGGCAAGGATCCGCCCGCCGCCTTCATCGAGGACGCGGTTGCCATCGTCGGCGGCCTGCTCATCGTGGCGGCGGTCGCATGAGCGTGAAGAGTTTCGACGCTATCGTCATCGGCGCCGGCCAGGCCGGCCCGCCTCTCGCCGGCCGGCTCGACGCCGCCGGCATGAGCGTGGCGCTGGTCGAACGCAAGTTTGTCGGCGGCACCTGCGTCAACACCGGCTGCATGCCGACCAAGACGATGGTGGCGAGCGCCTATGCGGCGCATCTCGCCCGCCGCGCCGCCGACTATGGCGTTGCACTCTCCGGTTCGGTGGGGGTCGATTACACGAGGATCAAGGCGCGCAAGGACAAGGTGACCAACGACGCCCGCGGCAACCTGGAAAGCTGGATCGCCGGGATGAAGGGCTGCACGCTCTATCGCGGCCACGCCCGCTTCGTATCCGCCAACGCCGTTCGCGTCGGCGACGATCTTCTGACCGCGCCAAAGATCTTCCTCAACACCGGCGGCCGTGCCTCGGTGCCCGACCTGCCCGGCGTCAACGACATCCCCTACCTCACCAATTCATCGATGATGGACCTCGATGTGCTGCCCAGCCATCTCATCGTCGTCGGCGGCAGCTACATCTCGCTCGAATTCGCGCAGATGTTCCGCCGCTTCGGCTCCGAGGTCACCGTTATCGAGAAGGCGCCGCGGCTGACCGGGCGCGAGGACGAGGACGTCTCGGCCGCCATCCAGTCGATCCTCGAAAACGAAGGCATCACCGTCCATGTCGGCGCCGACGACATCGGCTTCGCCAAAAAGGGCAACGAGATCGCCGTGACCTTCTCCGCCGGCAAGCCGCCGGCCGTCGGCTCGCATGTGCTGCTGGCGCTCGGGCGCGTTCCCAATACCGACGATCTCGGCCTCGACAAGGCCGGCGTCGAGGTCGACCAGCGCGGCTACATCGTCGTCGACGAACAGTTGCGCACCAATGTGCCCGGCATCTGGGCGATGGGCGACTGCAACGGCAAGGGCGCCTTCACCCACACCTCCTACAACGACTACGAGATCGTCGCCGCCAACCTCTTCGACAATGACCCGCGCAAGGTGAGCGACCGCATCGAGGCCTATGCGCTCTACATCGATCCGCCGCTCGGCCGCTGCGGCATGACCGAGGCCGCGGTGAAGAAATCGGGGCGCCGCGCGCTTGTCGGCCAGCGGCCGATGACCCGCGTCGGCCGCGCCATCGAAAAGGGCGAGACGCAAGGCTTCATGAAGATCCTGGCCGACGCCGACACCGGAGAGATCCTCGGCTGCTCGGTGCTCGGACCGGGCGGCGACGAGGCGATCCACTGCGTGCTCGACCTCATGTACGCCAAGGCGCCGATCAAAACGCTCGCGCGCGCCATGCACATCCACCCCAACGTCTCCGAGCTTCTGCCGACCATCGCCCAGGAGCTGAAGCCGCTGGTCTGAAGCCTGGGGTCAGCCACCCTCCCGTTCGCCGGTCTCGCCAGCGAATTGTTCGACCTGCGCCGACGGTCGGACAGGCTGGACCACTCGACAGCCCTGCCGCAAACATGCATGTCTGGCCTCTCTATTGGAGGCCCCTTATGCAAAAGACGATCGAGCGCATTGCCGGCGACAGCGAAGGCGTTGCTTACGAATTTCCGGTTTTCCGCTTCGAGGGCGCGGACAAGGCGGCTTCGAGCGCCTACCTGCAAGCAGCGCTTCATGCCGGCGAATTGCCCGGCGTCGTCGCCATCGACGCGCTGATGCCTATGCTTGCCAAGGCGGAAGCGGAAGGCCGGATCAGGGGCGCCATCACCGTCGTACCTTGGGCCAATCCGATCGGCCGGGCCCAATATCATTTCGGCGAGCACCAGGGCCGCTTCAACCTCGGCACCCGCACCAATTTCAACCGCGCCTTCCCGCTGCTTGCCGCGCCGGACGCCAAGCTTTTGCCGGATGTCAGCCTCGGCGGCGCCGATCGCCGGCTGAAGAACCGGCTGGTCCAGCTCTCGCTCGGCAACGACATCGTCGTCGACCTCCACTGCGACGACGAAGGCCTTGCCTATCTCTACATCCACACCAGCCTGTGGCCGCATATGGCCGACTGCGCGGCCGCCATGGGCGCCGATGCCGTGGTGTTGTGGAGCGAGGACAGCAGCGGCACCTTCGAGGGCGCCTCGATCATGCCTTATCAGAATGTGCCTTCGAGTGTTGCGCGCTTCGACCGCCGCGTTGCCACCACCGTCGAATACCGTGGCATGCTGGACGTCGACGGTGCTTTGGCCGCCTCCGATGCCGCCGGCCTCTACCGCTTGCTGGTGACGCGCGGCGTCATCCAGGATGCTTCCGTTCCGAAGGCGAGCAACTTCGCCGGCGCCGTCGTGCCGCTGGAAAACATCGACATGATGCCGTCGCCCAAGGCCGGCGCCATCCTCTACGACGTCAAGCCCGGCGACCGCGTTGACAAGGGTGACAGGCTGGCGACAATCGTCCATACGCCGGGCGAAATCGACGGCCGCACCGAGGTGTTCGCGCCGCAGTCGGGCTTCATCCTGACTCGCCGTTCGCGCCGCATCATCCGCGCCGGCGAGGATCTGCTGAAGCTCGCCGGCGACAAGAAGAGCGACGACGCGCGCTCCGGCACGCTGGAGGACTGACACCGTCAGTCCTTCACCATCTGCGTGAAATCCAGTTGCGCGGCCGGCCATTCGCCGCTATGGGAGTCGCCATGAACATGCGTTCGAACAAGACCGTTTGGTGGTGGGCTCGCTGACAGCGGCCGGTTCGAACGCGCGTGCGTAAAGAGAGGGTGGCCGCAACGGAATGTCCGGGCGGCCATTTGTTTTTTCAAGCCATTCCCGGGTCCGTTGCCCAAAACGCTGATGGAGACGGCAATGACGACTAAAGTTCTGGACAACGGGGCCGAGCGCTTCGTCACCGCGGGCGGGGTGACGATCACCCGCGAACGCCATGACCAGCCCTATGAAGGCGCGATCGACGCCTATGTCGATGGCCTGAATTCGCGCCGCGGCGCGGTGTTTTCCTCCAATTACGAGTATCCGGGCCGCTACACGCGCTGGGACACAGCCATCATCGACCCGCCGCTTGTGATTTCGGCGCGCGGCCGCGCCATGCGCATCGAGGCGCTGAATGCCCGCGGCGAAGCGCTGCTGCCGGTGATCGGCAAGACGCTCGCGGCGCTGAGCGAAGTGACGATCGCCGAGGCCTCGAAAAAGCTCATCCGCCTCGATGTCGCAAAGCCCGGCCGCGTCTTCACCGAAGAGGAGCGCAGCCGCGTTCCGTCCGTCTTCACGGTGCTGCGCGCCATCACGGCTTTGTTCAAGACCGCCGAGGACGCCAATCTCGGCCTTTACGGTGCCTTCGGCTACGATCTCGCCTTCCAGTTCGATCCGGTCGACTACAAACTCGAGCGCAAGCAGAGCCAGCGCGACCTCGTGCTGTTCCTGCCCGACGAGATCCTGGTCGTCGACCATTATTCGACCAAAGCCTGGACGGATCGTTACGACTATTCCGGCGAAGGGTTTTCGACCGAAGGTCTGCCGCGCGACGGCGCCGCCGAGCCGTTCAGGACCGCCGACCGCATCCCGCCGCGCGGCGACCACGAGCCGGGCGAATATGCGAACCTGGTGCGGCGCGCCATGGAGAGCTTCAAGCGCGGCGATCTTTTCGAGGTCGTGCCCGGCCAGATGTTCTACGAGCGCTGCGAGACCCAGCCCTCCGACATTTCGCGCAAGCTGAAAATGATCAACCCCTCCCCCTATTCCTTCTTCATCAATCTCGGCGAAAACGAATATCTGATCGGCGCCTCGCCGGAGATGTTCGTGCGTGTAAACGGCCGGCGCGTCGAAACCTGCCCGATCTCGGGCACCATCAAGCGCGGCGACGACGCCATCTCCGACTCAGAACAGATCCTGAAGCTGCTCAACTCCAAGAAGGACGAGTCCGAGCTCACCATGTGCTCGGACGTGGACCGCAACGACAAGTCGCGGGTCTGCGAACCTGGATCGGTGCGCGTCATCGGCCGCCGCCAGATCGAGATGTATTCGCGCCTGATCCACACCGTCGACCACATCGAGGGGCGGCTGCGCGAAGGCATGGACGCCTTCGACGCCTTCCTGTCGCACGCCTGGGCGGTCACCGTCACCGGCGCGCCGAAACTCTGGGCCATGCGCTTCATCGAGCAGAACGAGAAGAGCCCGCGCGCCTGGTATGGCGGCGCGATCGGCATGGTCAACTTCAACGGCGACATGAACACCGGGCTGACGCTGCGCACCATCCGCATCAAGGACGGCATCGCCGAAGTGCGCGCCGGCGCCACATTGCTCTTCGACAGCGTTCCCGAGGAAGAAGAAGCCGAAACCGAATTGAAGGCATCCGCCATGCTCTCCGCCATCCGCGACGCCAAGACCGGCAACGCCGCAGGCACCGAGCGCACCACCGCGCGCGTCGGCGACGGCGTCAACATCCTGCTCGTCGACCATGAGGACTCCTTCGTCCACACTTTAGCCAACTACTTCCGCCAGACCGGCGCCAATGTCTCGACCGTGCGCACACCGGTACCGGAAGAGGTCTTCGAGCGGCTGAAGCCCGATCTCGTTGTGCTCTCGCCCGGCCCGGGCACGCCGAAGGACTTCGACTGCGCCGCCACCATCAGACGAGCGCGGGCGCGCGACCTGCCGGTTTTCGGCGTCTGCCTTGGCCTGCAGGCGCTGGCCGAAGCCTATGGCGGCGAGTTGCGGCAGTTGCACATCCCGATGCACGGCAAGCCCTCGCGCATCCGCGTCTCGAAGCCGGGCATCATCTTCTCTGGGCTTCCGAAGGAAGTGACGGTCGGCCGCTACCATTCGATCTTCGCCGACCCGGTGCGCCTGCCTGACGGTTTCGTGGTGACGGCCGAGACCGAGGACGGCGTCATCATGGCCTTCGAGCATCGCAAGGAGCCGATCGCCGCCGTGCAGTTCCACCCGGAATCGATCATGACGCTCGGCCACAATGCCGGCATGCGCATCATCGAGAACATCGTTGCGCATCTGCCGCGCAAGGCCAAGGAGAAGGCCGCCTAGGGCGGCGATGGGATGAACGCGGCGACCACGATGACGACAGCGGAGACAAAGGCGGCGGCCAGGCAAAAGGTCGCCACCCTTGCCTTCTGGTCGATCGTCGTCGCCGGCATTGTGCTCGCTCTCAAGGTCGTCGCCTGGTACATCACCGGCTCCGTCGCCCTTTATTCGGACGCGGCGGAATCGATCGTCAACGTCATCGCGTCGGCCGCCGCTTTCTGGGCGATCCAGGTCAGCTATAAGCCCGCCGACCAGGACCATCCCTTCGGCCATCACAAGGCCGAGTATTTGTCGGCCGTGCTAGAAGGAGTGCTGATTGTTGTCGCTGCTCTCCTGATTCTCGACGAGGTCTGGCGATCCTGGCAGCACCCCGCCCCGCTGGAACATCCTTGGAAAGGCCTTGCGGTCAACGGCGTGGCGACCATCATCAACGCAATCTGGGCATGGATCCTGATCAGCTCCGGCCGGAACGCGAAGTCGCCGGCTCTGGTTGCCGACGGCCAGCACATCATGACTGACGTGGTGACGTCCGTCGGTGTGTTCGGCGGCCTTGTCGGCGCCGTGCTCACCGGCTGGCAGATCCTCGACCCGGCGCTTGCCGTAATCGTCGCGCTCAACATCCTCTGGCAGGGCTGGCACGTCATCGGCTCGTCGATGAACGGGCTGATGGATCGCGCCGTCGACACCCAGGAGCACATGCAGATCCGCGACATCATCTCGGCCAATTCGAAAGGCGCGATGGAGGTGCATGACTTGAAGACGCGCATCGCCGGGCGCGCCACCTTCATCGAGTTCCACCTGGTCGTCGACGCCGACATGACGGTCGGCGCCAGCCACGTCATCTGCGACCGCATCGAGGATGCGCTGAAGGCCGAGATTCCTTCGGTCCGCGTCACCATCCATGTCGAGCCGGATGACGAGGCGAAGCTGCCGAAAGGCACCACGGCGGTGCCTTTCGCCTGAAGTTCACCAGTCTGAGTCTTCATCCATACGATAGCGGCCAGGGGGCCCAGGGCGATCAACTGAAGACGTCGTCGAGAGCGGGCCGCAACTGTTCTGCTGACCTTTCCAGCGCCGCCGCGACAAAGTCGTCATCAAGCGTCCCGATCACATGATCGAGCCAGTTCCAATCCTGCGAAAGATCTTCTTCAGCCATTGGCAAACCTCATGGCGTGCAGGCCGGCTGCGGCATCGGATTGAGCCTATAGATCTTGTCGTCTGATTTCGTCTTGCCGCCCGCTGCCTTCGCGCAGAGATCGACGATGGCAAGCGCGTTGTTGGGGTTGGCCAGCATCATCGTACCGCTGGCGCCGCGCTTGAGGAAAATCTCCTTCTGCGAGATGTCGCAGGCAAAATCGCTCATCTTCGAGCTGGCCGAACAGCGCCACTGATCGGCCTCGCCCTGGCAGGAATAGGTCTGCGTGACCTTGGCGCCCTTCTGCCTTGTCGTCATCGAGATAGCGATATCGGCGCCGTCGGGCCAGTTGGCGGTATCACCGCCGGCGACGAAGGCAGCGAGCTCGATCGGGCCGCGGAAAACGCGGATCGACTGCGTCATCTGGTCGGGATGCGATTTCAGATGCGCGTCGTCGTAGTCGCGGCCGTAGCAGAAAGGCTGGTCGGGCTTCAGCCGCTCGCGCAGCGGAGCCCCCAGCGCCGGGTCGATCGGATCGATGCGCGCGAACTCTGCCTTGCAGGTGTCAGCCGGCATCGGATCGAGGCGGAAATTGTCGTCCTCGCTGCCCAATGCCTGCTCGTTGTACTTCGCCTTGCCGAGATCCTCCTCCGCGCCGGCGTCGAGATACACGTCAGGCTGCACGTTGGAGAGGATCAGCCGACCCTTGTCGTCGACCTTCAGCGAGGCGAGCGTGCGATCGCATTCCATGCCGCAGCGGATGCCGCTCGCCTTATCGCTCGGATCCTCTTTGTTGCACCAGCCGGCCGCCCATTCCGGCTTCCTGGCGCCGCGCACCGTGGTGGTGAGAAAGCCGTTATAGGCTGCGTTACCGATCGTGCTCGGCTCCTCGTTCGGCCGGCTCACCGGGTCATGGCCATAGTAGAAAAAGATGCGCGCCACCTTCTGGTGCGGATGCGCCTTGAGGTGGGCGCTATCGTAGACGCGGCCGAAGCAGGCGTCGGCGCTGTTGGGGCTGAGTTCGGGAAGCTTGGGCGCATCATCGGCAAGCGCCGCGCCGACAAAAAACAACGCGGCACCCAGCGCCGCGCCCCCCGTCACGACGTCATGTGATCCTCTCCTCGCACCGACAGGACGTGACCGAGATTTATGCTAGTCTAGGTCCGCAGCCTCAGCCACGCAAATTGTGTGCAAGCCGGCAGCAGAGGAGGATGCGATGTTGCGCCGTGACATTTTCCGTGCCGGCCTTGCTGGAGTGGCCGGCCTTTTCGGTCTGCCCCAAGCGAATGCCGCCACCGCCGAGGACAGGCTGAAGGTCGCCTATCATCTCAGCGACGCCGATAAGGTCAATTTCGTCCTCGGCAACATTAAGAACCATTATGAGGGCACCGGCGGCAATGTCGAGATCGTGCTGGTCGTGCACGGTCCGGCCCTCGCGGCCTTCAAGGCCAAGAGCGCTTCCGGAGCGACGTCCAGCCGGTTTGCCGGCCTCGTTGAGCAGGGGCTCGTGCCGCAGGCCTGCGCCAACACGTTGCGCGGCATGGACATAGCGCTGGTCGACCTGCTCGAAGGCTTCCAGGTCGCCGACAAGGGCGGCGTCGTCAAGCTCGCGGAGCTGCAGCGCCAGGGCTATGTCTATCTTCGGCCCTGATTGCGCGGACTTGAACGCCTGGCCGGCAAGCGTCTACCAATTGCCAGCGCAATCCCGGAGATATCGACATGCCAGCTGATCCGACCACGCTTGTCATCCCGGACCTTGCCGGCAAGGCGGTGCTTGTCACCGGCGCCTCGACCGGGATCGGCGCCGCGCTTGCCCAGGCCTATGCCCGGCAGAACTGCCGTGTCGCCCTGCACTACAATTCGAGTCGGGAAGCCGCGGAGGGCGTCGCCAAAACCATCCGTGACGGCGGCGGCGAGGTGTTCCTGACCCAGGGCGATTTTTCGGTTTCCCCCGACGTCGAGCGCGTGGTCGAGGAGAGCGCACAACATTTCGGCCGGCTCGACGGGTTGGTCAACAATGCCGGCGGCATGCTCGGCCGCGTCGCTTATGCCGACCAGACCGAAGCGCATTACGACGCGGTGATGGATCTCAACGCGCGATCGGTGCTGACCGCCTCGAGCAAGGCGATCCCTTGGCTGAAGCGCCAGGGCGGCTTCATCATCAACACCTCCTCGATCGCCGCGCGCAACGGCGCCGGCGGCGGCGCCGGCCTCTACGGCTCGTCCAAGGCCTTCGTATCCAATGTGACGCGGGGCATGGCAAAAGAGCTGATCGGCTTCGGCATCCGCGTCAACGCCGTGGCGCCCGGCACCATTTTGACCCCGTTCCACGAACGCTACTCAAGCGCCGAGCAGATGAAGGCCATGGTCGCGACCATCCCGCAAGGCCGCGCCGGGACCGCCGAGGATTGCGTCGGCGCCTATCTGTTCCTGTCCTCCAGCCTCTTGAGCGGCTACATCATCGGCCAGGTGATCGAGGTCAATGGCGGCCAGTTGATGCAGTGAGCCGAGACCGGCATACTCTCCGCGCAACCTGATGCAGGTCGCCTAAAAGTGCGCAGCGGTTTTGGGACAACGACCTGCATAAATGAGATTTGATGCGCTTGGCGTTTGGTCAAACGCCAGGCGCTGAAGGGGAGACAGGGAATGTTCGGACTGATCGGCAAGATGCGGGCGGCACGCGGGCAGCGCGACGCGGTCATGGATGTGCTGCGTGAGACGACCGGCGCCCTGCCCGGCTGCCTGAGCTACATCATCGCCACAGACCCGGCCGATGCCGACGCGATCTGGGTCACCGAAGTGTGGACCGACCAGGCAAGCCACAAGGCCTCGCTGCAATTGCCGCAAGTCCAGGCGGCGATCGCCAAGGCGCGTCCTTTCATCGCCGGCTTCGAATTCCAGATCGAGACCCATCCGGTCGGCGGCTTTGGCCTTCCAGATCAAAAGACGGGCTGAAGCCCAGCACGCGTCGACGGTTGCCCGCAGGTATTGCTATCGTGCGCTTCGCTGGCGGATTGGCGGCATGAGGCGCCTGACGAGCGCAACGAGATCTCCCTGCCGCGACACGCCCATCTTGGCAAAGATGTGCTCGCGATGCGTTCTGGCCGTCGCTTCGCTGACTTGCAGTGCCGCCGCGGCCTTGCTGAGCGTCGCCCCGGCCATCAATTGCTCGAGCTGGCGTGTCTCGGCGGGAGTTAATCCAAACATGCGGGCGACTGTCCCGAGCTCGGTCGGCAGAGCGGCTGCGTCGCGTGTGATGAAGACCGCGGCGGTGGCCTGGGGCATGAGCCGGGTCCTGCGGTGGCCGCGCGCGAGCGGCAGGATATGAGCGACGGCTGCCTTATGATCGACGTCGCCGAGGGGCACGCCCACCCCTGTCGCGGGGACCCTCGTTTCATCGGCCTGGGCGACCGCGATGGCCTTGAGCAATTCTTCAGATATCTGGTTATTCGTGGCGGCCAGATAGCCGCCGGACGACAGGATCGGTGATCTGGCATCGAGCATGCGGCGAGCCGTTTCGTTGGTGTGCAGAATGCGCCCCTCCTCGGCCACAATGACGACACCAACCGTCACGCTGTCGAGCGTCGCTCCGAGAGCCTGCTGCTCCAGGCTTTTCATATCCATGAGATCGCCTATCGCCACCGCGCGGCGGATGTGCGGGGCAAGCAGCCGCAAGACGGCAATGTCCTCCTCCGTCACCAAGCCGTAGTGCTCGTGCCGCGAAAGCGACAGCAGTCCAAGCCTGTCAGCCTGGCGTATCACAATGAGGCTCAGGGCATCGACGATACCTTGAGGCTTCGCCCATTCCTTGTAGTAGCGGCTCTCATAGGGTTCCACGATCTCGCGGCTTGGCGCGCTTGGTTCGCCAAGACCATGGCTGCGGGCCAGGAATTCGTTTTGGAGTTGTGCGATCTCTTCGGCATGCGCCGGAAGGCGGGCGAGCCAAATGGGATCGTGGTTCCAGCTATGCGCGGACCGAACTTCCGACCTTTCCAGGTCCGTCACGACGAGCATGCCGGCGAAGCAGTTCGTGGCATCTCCGACGGCGCGGATTGCCTCCGGCCATAAGGTCGGATCGAGGGTGCAGTCGTAGATCAATCCGATCAGGTCGGCGAGACGCTCACGTGTCAGAGGCTGCCAGGTTCCGTCACTGCGAAACTGTTGCTGCTGCTCCATAGCCCCCTTCCCGGCCGAGATGCGCTCTAAAATTGAGCCTATCGGACGAACATCCGATGCGCCAGCGCTTCGCGCTTGAGATTAAGAGGCGGAAAAAAGGGGCCCGCGCCGCCCGAAGATGCGGCGATTCTTCGCTTGAGGGGATCATGATTTCGACTTGGAACGTCTTTGAGGGTCATGCCGGCCGCAGCAGCGGTGCACTGCTCTTGGCATTGTTTCTATCAATGTCCTTTTCGTGGATGACGCCAGCTTCGGCACAGGTTTCCCTGGGCGGAGATGCGGGGGACACAGAGAACGCGGTCTGTAGCTTTAACGGAAGCGTCGGTATCGTAATCAATTCAGATTGCTCGGATGCTGACACTGATGCTTTCACTCCCGCGCCATCCATCAAAGTTGGCCCCACTGGCAGCCAGATCAACTTGGACGCATCGACGGGAGAGGCCACCTTCGGCGCGCAAGCGACGTTTAACGCCTATGTAAACCTCAACGGGACGACCCAAATCAACGCGGCGATCATCGAAGGGGGCATATTCAGCAACAACCTGTCGGTCTCGAGTGGTGCGACCATCAACATGGGCGGCAATCGCATCACGAATGTCGGCACGCCGACGGCCGCAACGGATGCGGCCACGAAGGCCTATGTCGACAGTCTGGCAGGTATCGGCGCGGCGAAGGACACCGAGCAGGACGGCAGGCTCGACGGCGTCGAGGCCAAGAACGTCGAGCAGGATGGCCGGCTCGATGGCCACGACACGATGCTGGCCGCACATCAGGGGACGCTTGACACCCACACGCTCCAGATCACCGACCTCGACAGTCGGGTGACGACAAACACGCAGGACATCGCCAACCTCGACAACCGGGTGACCGGTCTGGAAGCCAGCGTCGGGGAAGGTTTCGCCAGGCTGGACGGGCGCGTCGACCGGGCATTCGTGGGCGCGGCCATGGCGATGGCGATGGCCGCACCGGCGATGCCATCGGACAAGAACTATGCCGTCTCCATCAACTGGGGCGATTTCGAGGGAAAGAACGCCTTCGCCGGCACCGCCCAGGCGCGTATCAGCGAAAGCTTCATGATCCATGGCGGCATCGGCGTCGGCTCGTCCGGCACGGTAGGCGGCCGCGCCGGCCTGACCTACGCCTGGTGACTTGCGACCGGCCCCGACGGCGCAATGCAGTCGCCTGCCCCCGGTCCGAAAGCCAATAGCGACCCGATGAAGCCGAACCTGCCCCGCCTCCTGCTCGCCATAGCACTGCCTCTCGCATTGGCGCAGCCGCTTCCGTCGGCGGCTCAGCAGGAGAAGGCGGCCCAGCAGGAGAAGAAGACGCAACGCGCGGCGAAATCCGCCGGACCGGATCGGCCGAAGCCTGCCAATATCGACAGGAACGGCGTGCTGATCCTGGTGCGGTCCGCGCTGCTGGCGGTCGACCAGGCGAACAAGACCGGCAACTACACCGTGCTGCGCGACCTCGGCGCCCCGGGCCTCCAGGCCAACACCGCCGCGCAGCTGGCCGAGATATTCGCCAGCCAGCGCAAACGAGGCATCGACCTCGCCGGCGTCGCCGTGCTGGAGCCGCAGCTGACCTTGCTGCCGCAGATCGAGACCAACGGCATGCTGCACATGGCGGGCTTCTTCCCATCCGTACCCCTGCGGCTGAACTTCGAGCTGCTTTTCGCTCCCGCCGACCACCAGTGGAAGCTCTTCGGCATCTCGGTCGATCTCGGTAACAACAGCCCTCAGGCGCCGGACAGTCCCCAGGCTCCGGCCCCGGCAGCAGCAGCCGAAACGCCGGTGGCGCCTGCTGCCGTCATCACCACAAAACAAAAAGGCGGCACCAACTAGGAGTGTGGCTCATCGTTTCACGGGATCGCTTTATCTCTGTTCTGACGCAAATCCGGCCCGAAAATCGTTTCACACTTTTCCCGGAATTGCTCTAAGAGCCGGGTATGGACTCCTCGCCGGAACAATCGTCCCCGGACCAACCGCTCGTCGAACGCATGGCGCGATTGCGCCCGCCGCGGCAGTGGCTGGTGCTGGTCGTGTTCTCGCTGCTCCTTGCCGGCGCGCTGGAATTGGCCGCCCTGCCGGCGGCGCTGCTGATCGGCCCGATGATGGCCGCGATCCTTGCCGGCACCAACGGCGCCACGGTGCGCGTGCCCCGCCCGCTGTTCGGCTCCGCCCAGGCTGTGGTTGGCTGCCTGGTGGCGAATTCGATCTCGGTCGACATCTTTCCGGTCTTCTACGCCGAATGGGCGCTCTTCTTCGCGGTGGTGATCGCCACCGTCGCCGCCTCCAGCCTGCTTGGCTGGCTGATCAGCCGCTGGCGTATCTTGCCCGGCACCACCGCCGTCTGGGGCTCCTCGCCGGGCGCGGCCACCGCCATGGTGCTGATGGCCGGCGCCTTCGGCGCGGATCAGCGCCTCGTCGCCTTCATGCAATATCTGCGCGTCATCTTCGTCTCGATGACGGCGGCTCTGGTCGCCAAGATGTGGGTCGACACGTCGGGCGTCGAAGTGCCGCCCATCATCTGGTTTCCGCCGATCGACCCATCGGCCTTCGCCGCCATCGGCATCGCGATCGTCGGCGGCCTGCTCGGAAAGCTGCTGAGGCTGCCTTCGCCCTTCTTCCTCGGCACCTTCATCTTCGGCGCCGTGATCCATCTTGGCTTCGGCGTGCAGATGCAGTTGCCGCCCTGGCTGCTGGCCTTAAGCTACGCGATGGTCGGCTGGTCGATCGGGTTGAACTTCACCCGGCCGATCCTGCGCCACGCGGCACGCGCGCTGCCGCAGATCATCGCCTCGATCGCGGCGCTGATCGCCTTCTGCGGCGGCATGGCCTTCGTCATCAGCCGCGTGCTCGGCATCGACCCGCTGACCGCCTATCTTGCGACCAGCCCCGGCGGCATGGACAGCGTCGCCATCATCGCCGCCGCGGCGCAGAACGTCGATATCTCCTTCGTCATGGCGCTGCAGTCGGCCCGCTTCCTGGTCGTGCTGCTCGTTGGGCCAAGCGTAGCCAAGCTGGTGGCGCGAAACGTCAGGGACTGACACGCAGTATCAATGCAAGGGGGGAGGAGAATACCATGAACCGCCGTTTGAACGTCGTCGATCTCTCTGGCCGTGCCGCCGTGGTGACGGGCGGCGCGCGAGGCATCGGCCTTGCCGTCGCCCGCCGCCTGCTCGTCTCGGGCGCAAGCGTCGCTATCTGGGACATCGACCAGGCCGCGATGACAAGCGCCGTCGCCGAGCTTTCGCCGCTTGGCCGCGTGAAAACCTTCCTTTGCGACCAGTCACAGATCGAGGCGGTCGACCGCGCCGCCACCGAGACCGAGGAGGCGCTTGGGTCTGTCGATCTTCTGGTCAACAATGCCGGCATTGCCGGGCCGGCCGCGACCGTGGTGGACTATGACCCCGCCGCCTGGCGGCAGATCGTCGACATCGACCTCAACGGTGTCTTCTACTGCTGCCGGCGCCTGGTGCCCGGCATGATCGCCCGCAACTACGGCCGCATCGTCAACGTCGCCTCCGTCGCCGGCAAGGAAGGCAATCCCAACGCCGCCGCCTATTCGGCCGCCAAGGCCGGCGTGCTGGCGCTTACCAAGTCGCTCGGCAAGGAGCTCGCCGGCCATGACATCGCCGTCAACGCGCTGACCCCCTCGCCCGCTCGCACCCGCATCCTCGAGCAGCTCACCGAGGCCCAGGTGACCTACATGCTTGGCAAGGTGCCGCGCGGCCGATTCGTCGAGGTGGAGGAGGCAGCGGCGATGGTCGCCTTCATGCTCTCGGACGAGAATTCCTTCACCACCGGCGCCACTTTCGATCTTTCGGGCGGACGCGCCACCTACTGAGGCGACGCCGGAAACTTCAGCTCGCCCCGCATTGCTGCCGCCGGGCGACGGCGTGGCTCCGGTGCAGGCATCAAAAAATACTTGACTCACATACTCATATTTGAGAGCGCGGGAGCGCAATCAAACATGAGAATTGGAGACGAGTTTATGCGCGAGCGGCCCAAGACATGGCGCCCAAAGGGATGGCACCAGACAATGTCATTGCTGGCGGGCACGGCCTTGCTCGGCCAGGCCTGGCCGGCGATTGCGCAGGAGAGCGAAGACGCCACCGTGCTCGGCAAGATCGAGGTGACCGCCGAAAGCAACGAGATCCTGGTTCAGGACGGCTATGTCGCCAAGAAGGATCGTGTCGGCACCAAGGTCGACACGCCGATCGTCAAGATTCCGCAGGCCGTCTCGGTCGTGACGCAGAAGCAGATCGAGGACCAGAAGCCGCGCACGCTGAACGATGCGCTGGGCTATACGGCGAGCGCCAATCCCAACAGCTTCGGCTTCGACACCCGCTACGACGCCTTCTTCCTGCGCGGCTTCCAGGCCTTCTACAACGGCATGTTCCGCGACGGGCTGCGCCAGTACAACGGGCCTTCGGCCTGGTTCAAGACCGAGCCTTACGGCATCGAGGGCGTCACCATCCTGAAGGGCCCGGCATCCTCGCTTTACGGGATCAGCGGCCCAGGCGGCATCGTCAACGTCGTCACCAAGCGGCCCAAGGACGAGCCGTTCCACGAGATCGAATTGCTGGCCGGCGAGCACAACCGCTTCCAGGCGGCCCTGGATGCCTCCGGACCTGTGAATGACGACGACAGCGTCCTCTACCGCTTGACCAGCCTCGGGCGACTGAGCGAAACCGATCTGCCGGCCTATCCCGACGACAAGCTCTATCTGGCGCCGGCCGTCACTTTCAAGCCGGACGAGGACACCAAGCTCACCATCCTCGGCGAATATTCGAAGTCCGTCACCGGCGGCGCCGCGGCCTTCTACAACTCGGCCTATGGCGTGCTGTCGAACGTCTATGAAGGCGACCCGGCCTGGAACGATTTCAGCCAGGATCAGGGCCGCATCGGCTACGAATTCGAGCACCGCGTCAACGATTGGCTGACCGTCCGCCAGAACCTGCGCTACGACGCCGTCGACAGCGACATCGAATATAGCGGCCACTATTCGGTCGGCGCCGACCAGCCGCTGCAGCGCTACTGGGGCCACTATACCGAGAAGATGAAGAACTTCGTCGTCGACAACATGGCGCAGCTCGAATTCGACACCGGCCCTGTGCGGCACACCGCGGTCGGCGGCATCGACTATGCCTGGTCGGATTACGATGCCGGTAGCGGGCTTTCCTATGTCTCGGTCGAAGACATCAAGTCAGCACCCGTTCCCTATTCCGGCGGCCAGCAGATGAACCAGCTCGGGGTCTATCTGCACGACCAGATGGAGTGGAACGATTTCACGCTGTTCACCAGCGGCCGCTATGATTGGGTCGACACCACCTCGACCGCGGCCGATTTCAGCCAGTCGAAGCAGAAGGACAGTGCCTTCTCCGGCCGGCTCGGCCTCTCCTACCGGACCGAATGGGGCATCATCCCCTATGTCAACTATTCGACTTCGTTCTCGCCCAACATCGGCGTCGTCTATGACGATGTCGCCAGCGCTGTCGGCCGCGTCGCCCGCCCGACGATTGCGACGCAGAAGGAGGTCGGCGTCAAATACGAGGTCCCGGATTACAACGCGACCGTCAGCGCCGCGTTGTTCGACATCGACCAGAAGGACGGCGTCGTCTTCGACGCCTCGACCGGCATCAACAAGCAGCGTCAGCTCGATCTCACCTCGCGCGGCGTCGAATTGGAAGCCAATGCCTCGCTCGACAACGGCTTCAGCGTCATCGCCTCCTACACCTATCTGCGCGTGAAGATCGAACGCGGCGCCGAAGGCACCGCCGGCAAGGAACTGTCGGCGACGCCGAACCACATCCTGTCGCTCTGGGGCCACTACCAGTTCGAAAACGGCACGCTGGAGGGGCTCGGGCTCGGCGCCGGCGTGCGCTTTGCCGGCGCCAGCTATGGCGACGACACCAACACCTTCAAGAACGATGCGCGCGCCTTCGTCGACGCCTCTGTGTCCTATGATTTCGGCTACCGCAATCCGAAGCTCGAAGGGGTCAAGCTGCAGGTCAACGCCAAGAACCTGTTCGACAACCGGCAGACCATCTGCTCGGCCGGCTATTGCTACCGCGACGAAGGTCGCTCGCTGTTCGGCAGCCTGCGCTATCGCTTCTGAGGCCTCGCTGGTAGTTGAGAAACGGGCGGCGAGCACAAATCCACATTCGTGGATTGTCTATTCCTCGCCGTTCCCGTCCTCGCCTTGCGCGCCCCGGCGCCAATAGGCGGTGACCAGATGTCCGTCGCGCGGCAGGCCCCATTCCTTGCGCACGATCCTGCGGATCTCGCGAAAATCGGCGAATTCGCATCCGGCCCAGACATAGAGATCGTCGGCCGTGTGGTCGCGCTGGCGAAGCGCCGCCGCCAGCAGACCTGCGCTGCCGGCATCGCGGCCGCGCCGGTAGAGCCACCGGACGGCGATGTTATCGCCCGCCGTCAGCGCGATCCGGTCCTCCGGACCATCGACCTCGATCAAGGCCTCGGCGCGGGTCGATGGCGCAAGCTCCTCCAGGATCCTGCCGATGGCGGGGAGCGCGGTATCGTCGCCGACCAGAAGCAGGTCTTGCGCCTCCGGCACGCCACCGCCGCCGGGGCCGATCATGCCGATCACGTTGCCCGCCCGCGCATTCTGCGCGAAAGCCGCGGCCGGCGTTTCGGTGCCGGGATGCAGCACGAAGTCGACGTCGAGCCAGCCGCCGGCGACATTGAGCGCGCGGATCGTGTAGACGCGGACGGTGAGCGTGTCCTCGCCCGACGGCCACACGATCATTCCGTCGGCGCCCATCGAGGGCCACACCGGCTGCCGTCCAGCAGGGGGCAGCAATAGTCGTACGTGCAGCCCGCCATGGGCGAAGCGGCCGAGGTCGCGACCGGAGAAGCGGACGCGCTGCATATGCGGCGACAGCCGTGTCGTGGATTGCACGGTAATCTCGCGGAAGAAGACGGGCGTGCCGGCATCCTTGCCGTCGCCTTGCCAGCGCAGGCCGCCAGTGGTCCCTAGCTGCCCGGCGATATGACCCGCGACGATCATCTTCATGTAAGACAGGCAGGTCTCGTCTTGCGCCGCGACCCGGATCAGTGCGCCGCCATCTTCGAGTGTGGCGTGGAGGGAGCCGTAATGCATGCGGAGCTGCCACTGATCCGTGGTCGCGCTATCGACCTCGCAGTCACAGTGCTCGGCGCGCAGCCTGTCCATGACCGCCCGGATGGCGTCGTTGCGGATATGGGTTTGCGCGCTGAGCTGAACCATCGCCAGGCCTTTCGACAAGGGTTGAGGCGATACGGCCATCAGGGCCGACGCCATCGTCAGGCGGGCATGCCACAGCGCCGGCGGCCTTTCCACAAAAAGATGACAATGTAAGTCATATTTTTGAAAACTGGCCGCCAACCGATGAACTGACGGAACGGATTTCAGGCGATGGTCAGGCTCGCGATCAGGTCGCCCTCGAGCGTGAAGGTCATGTCGCCTTCGCCTTTGAAGCCGTTGCCGGCCACCTTGATGCGCACATGCCAGGCACCGTCCGACTGCGCGATGGTGACGATGTCGAGGTGGGACTGCACGCCGATATTGTCAGACTGGTTCCAGCGCGCGATCCCCTCGCGTCCGCGGAACGAGCGGCCCCAGTCGGTGAGCAAGGCATCGGCGGTGAAGGTTTCGAGAAAGGCCCCGGTGTCGCCGGCATTGGTGGCTTCGACAAAGCGGCGGATCGGATCGGGCGTGGCCATCAATCGATCCGGTGCATCAGGTCGTCGTCCAGCCAGCGGCCGAAGAAATAGACGAGCTGCTTGTGCCACCACGGCCAGTCATGGCTGACGTCGCCGCCCCAATAGTCGACCCAGGCCTGGATGGATTTGTCACGCAGCACCTGCTCCAGTTCGCGCGTTTCCACAAGCATGCGCTCTTCCCAGGCGCCCTGTCCGCAGCAGAAGATCAGCCTGAGCGCCCTCAGCCGGCCAAGCAGTTTCTGATCGACGATACCCGGCAGGTAGTCGAGCGGCGAGTTGAAGAAGATGCTGCCGTCGAGCGCCCGGCCGAAGAAGTCGCGGGTGGAATAGACGCCGGAGAGCGAGATCACGCCGCTCGCCAGTTCCGGAAAGCGGAAGACGAAGTTCGATGAGTGATAGCCGCCCATCGAGCAGCCGCAGAACAGCGGCTTGAGAGTGCGCCCGCCATTGGCCTTGGTAGCGACCGCCTGCAGTTCCGGCAGCGCCTCTTCCCGCACATAGCGGAAATAGGCCTCGTGACGGGCGATGCGATGAGTAGGGTCGCCATGCTTGTCGAAGAAGGATTCCGAATCGATGCCGTCGAGCGTGAACAGCTGGATGCGGCCGGTGTCGATAAATTCGGCAAGTGCTGCGACGCCGCCCGAATCCTCAAACTGATAGAAGCGCCCCTGCGAGGTCGGGAACACCACCACCGGCCGCCCGGCATGGCCGTAGCGCTTGTATTCCATGTCGCGGCCGAGGTTGCGGGCATGGCCGCTGTGATAGGAAACGTCCATCGGCTCACGCCTTTTCCGCGTGGATATAGTCGACCGCATGGCGCAGCGCCTTCGGGTCCTTCGAGCGCATCTGGTAGGCGTAGTTCCCCATGGCGCGGCTGAAAACCTCTTCGATGGCCTGGTGGTGGACGATCTTGTCGCCGTGCGCGGCTAGCACGTCCTCATGGCTGTGCACATAGTCGAGGTGCCGTTTGCGGCTGGCATAGGCGGTGAAATACTCGCCTTTGTAGGGGCCGCCGGCCGCATCCTTCACCACCATGTTTGCCCATTCGGCATAGACGTCTATGTCGAAGGTGTAGTTGATCGCGTCCGTCATCCAGGCGCCGGGCGGGCGCATGTTGACCTCGAGCGCGATGATGCGCTTGTCCCTGGTCTCGAACAGTTCGATGTGGAAGAAGCGTTCCCGCACGTCGAACGCTTTCAGGATCTTGCGTCCCGCCTCCTCGACCGCCGGCGCGATCTCGGGGAAGCAGGTGTAGCTCATGTGGCGATCGCGGTTGACCACTTCCATGACGCTCTGGTCGTAGCGGTGGCTCGCCGCCAGCACCACCTCGCCGTCACGGTTGACCAGCCCGTCGAAGGTCACCACCAGCCCCTCGATGAACTGCTCCATGACGAAGGTGACGCCTTCTGGCTTGTCCCTGAAGAACTGGTCGAGCTCCTTCGCGTTGGAGATCTTGAACGTGTTCGAGGCGCCGGAGCCCGAGTCCGGCTTCACCACCACCGGGTAGCCGACGCGGCGGATGAAGGTCATGGCGCCGGCGCGGTCCGAGCATTTCCGTTGCGGAATGGTCTCGACGCCGCTCTTGCGGAAGAAGGCGCGCATGCGGCTCTTGCGCTTCAGATTCTTCACGAAATCGAGCTTGGTGCCGAAGATGTTGAAGTCGGTGCGGATGTTGGCTTCGAGTTCCAGCCAGTGCTCGTTCAAGGACTCGAAGCGGTCGATGCGGCCCCATTTGTGGATGAAATGCCCCATCGCCCGGAACACGGCATCGTAGTCTTCCATGTCCGCGACGCGATAATATTCCGTCAGCGCAGCCTTGAGCTTGCCGCTCAGCGTCTCATAGGGCGCATCGCCGATGCCGAGCACGGTGGCGCCGGCCTTCTTCAGCCGGTCGCAGAAATCGGCGCCGTTGGCTGGAAAATGCGGCGAGAAGAACACGAAATTCATGCACGGCCTCCCCCTGGGATCAGGTCCTCCGGAAGCGAGTGTGACGCATTTGCCTGATGCGGGGAAGAGCCTGGGCCTCGCGCGGTCGGGCCGGCACTTGCCTCCAGATGCCCGCTCCTGTAAGAGAGCCGGCATGACCACGCGCACCCGCTCCGTCGCTTCTCCTCGCTCCGGCTTTGCCGGCGAGACCGTGCGCGCGCTCGCTTCGACCCTGCTTCTTCTCGGCCTTATCGGCGATCGCCGGGTTCGCTGAAGGAGCGCCCGGCGGTCGAAAACCGCCCGCTCGAGGCGCATGCTCCTTGGCCAGAAATGGCAAGTCACATCAAGCGAACGAAACTTTGGTAAAGGCGCCGCTCGGCACCAATCCGCCTGAGGGCGGTCTCACGAGCCGCCGGGAGAAACGACAATGAACAGAAGAGAAGCAATCCGCGCCGGCGAGGCCGAAACGGGCGCGCAAGGGCCCGGGCAGATGCCGGACGCAGCCCGCAAATATCAGCCCTACCCGACCGTCAACCTCGCCGATCGTACCTGGCCATCGAAGGTGATCGACAAGGCGCCGATCTGGTGCTCGGTCGACCTGCGCGACGGTAACCAGGCCCTGATCGACCCGATGGGCCACGAGCGCAAGGCGCGCATGTTCGGGCTGCTCATCGACATGGGCTTCAAGGAGATCGAGATCGGCTTTCCGTCGGCCTCGCAGACCGACTTCGACTTTGCCCGCTGGTGCATCGAGGAAGGCGGCGTGCCGAGCGATGTCTCGTTGCAGGTGCTGGTGCAGTGCCGGCCCGAACTGATCACGCGGACCTTCGAAGCGCTCAAGGGCGCGCATCGCCCGATCGTGCATTTCTACAACTCGACCAGTGAGCTGCAGCGCCGCGTCGTCTTCGAGAAAGACGTCGCCGGCATCAAGCGCATCGCCACCGACGCCGCCAAGATGATCACCGACATGGCCGCCAAGGCCGGCGGCGGCTTCCGTTTCGAATACTCGCCGGAGAGCTTTACCGGCACCGAGCTGGAGGTTGCGCTGGAGATCTGCAACGCCGTCACCGAAATCGTAAAGCCGACGGACAACAACAAGCTGATCATTAACCTGCCGTCGACGGTCGAGATGTCGACGCCCAACGTCTATGCCGACCGCATCGAGTGGATGTGCCGCAATCTCGACAATCGCGACAAGCTGATCGTCTCGCTGCATCCCCACAACGACCGCGGCACCGGCATCGCCACCACCGAGCTCGGCCTGATGGCCGGCGCCGACCGCGTCGAGGGCACGCTGTTCGGCAATGGCGAGCGCACCGGCAATGTCGACATCGTCACCTTGGCGCTGAACATGTACACGCAAGGGGTCGATCCCGGGCTGGACTGTTCCGACATCAACCGGATGAAGGATGTCTACGAATACTCGAACCAGCTGAAGATCCCGGAGCGCCATCCTTACGTCGGCGAACTGGTCTACACCGCTTTCTCCGGCTCGCACCAGGATGCCATCAACAAGGGCATGAAGGCGCTGCGCAAGGCCAACACGCCGCTCTGGGAAGTGCCCTATCTGCCGATCGACCCCGCCGATGTCGGCCGCACCTATGAGGCGATCATCCGCATCAACTCGCAGTCCGGCAAGGGCGGCATCGCCTATGTGCTGCAGGCCGATTACGGCCTCAACCTGCCGCGCAACCTGCAGATCGAGTTCAGCCAGGACATCCAGACGATCACCGACGCCGAGGGCAAGGAAGTGCCGGCCAAGCGCATCCACGAGCGCTTTCTCGAAGCCTATGTCGACCAGCCTGGCGCGCGGCTAAAATTCCTCGACCATCGCACCTATCCGGACACCGAGGTGAAGGGCCGTCGCGTGGTCGAGGCGGAGATCCGCGACAACGGCAAAGAAGTGACCATCACCGGTTCCGGCACTGGCCCGATCGACGGCTTTGTCGATGCGCTTTCGCGCCATGTCGGCGTCGAGATGTCGGTGCTCGACTATTCCGAACACTCCTTGCAGCGCGGCTCGAATGCCTCGGCCATCTCCTATGTCGAGATGGAACATCCAGGCGGCAAGCTGTTCGGCGCAGGCATAAACACCAACATCGTCGCCGCCTCGCTGGAGGCCGTGGTCTCGGCCGCCAACCGCATCCTCGGCCGCAGGGCCGGCTGACCCTCGACCTTTGGCGGCGCGTTCAGCGGACGCGCCGTGCTTTAAAAACGCGCACGATTTCCCTGCCATTCATTAACCGGCAGGGAAATTTGCGGTGGCTTACGCGATCGCATAACAGAAGCATTCTTGTGCCGCGGCGTGAGCGCTATATTATCACGCCCTAACCTGTGCCGACTTTGAAAGGTCCGACACTTGGAGCCTGCCCCGCCTGCCGCCCCCGCAGTGCGCGAGACATTGGAGCGACTGCTTGCCAGCGAAACGTTCGGACGCTCCGAACGTGCGCGCAGACTGCTACGCTATCTGGTCGAGCGCGAGCAGGCCGGCGAAGCCGACCGGCTGAAGGGTGTATCCATCGCCATGGATGTCTTCGGCAAGGACGGCGATTTCGACGCATCGACCGACGCCGTCGTTAGGGTCCAGGCGGGGCGGTTGCGCGAGCTTCTGGATCACTATTTCGCCAACGAGGGCATTGCCGAGCCGGTGCGCATCGCCATTCCGCGCGGCGGCTATGTGCCTTCCTACGAGCCGAATGCCATCCGGCTCCCCGCCGAAGCCAAGCCTGCAGATGCCGGACAGGTCGCTCGGTCTTCCAAGCATTTCGAGACCCCCTCACCCGCCGATGCCGTGCCGCTGATGACGACCCCGGCACCGCCTGGATCCGCCTCGTCGCTGACGCGCCAATTGCGGTTCTTCTGGGCCGCCATGGTTCTGGTCATCGCCATGCTGGGTGTCCTCGTTATCCGCCAGGGCGATGCCTTTCTCCACGGTGACGACGCGGCAGCGCCGGTCGAAACGGCAGGCGCGACGAGCAGCGTCGCTCGCCAACCATTCGACAGCTTGCCTTTGATCTACGTAGCCATCAAGGCCGGCGGACCTGAGGCAGCACGTGTTGCCTCCTCGCTTCGCGCCGGTCTCGCCGGCTTCGATACCATAGACTTCATCGGGCGCGACGCCGACGCGTCGCGCGACGGTTCCGCCGATCCGATCGCCTTCGTTTTCGATGTTATTCCCGGCCCAGCTACTGGCGACGTCATGATCGAATTGCAGAACGTCGCGACGGGGCGGGTTCTCCTGTCACGCAATCTGACATCGGCCGAAAGCGCGCCTGGCGCGATCGAAAGCAACATCGCCAATCTCCTGACCTCGACCGTCCCCGCTTCGGGCGCGATCTACAGCTATATCGATCAGAGCGACATCCGGACCAGCCAGATCGGATGTCTGGTGCTCGACGACCGCTACTATCTCGACCAGAGCGCCAAGACGCACGAAGCTGCGTATCGCTGTCTGGAGAAGCTGGTCAGCGAAGGCACCAAATCATCGCTCGTCTACTCGGAACTGGCTTCGCTGCATCTGGAAGCCGTCAACAACCACTACGCCTATCCGGCCGTCGCAACGGTCGAGCAGGCCATGTCGTTCGCGCACCGCGCCATCCAGATGGGACCGATGAGCCCGCACGCGCATCGCGCCTATGGCTATCTCAACTCGCGTCTCGGCAATACGGACGAAGCGATCCGCTGGATGCGCAAGGCTTATGAGCTCAACCCTTACGATCTCGGCATGGCCGCCGCCTATGGCTACGGCCTGATCTTCGCCGGCCGATACCAGGAAGGAACGCCTATCCTGGGCCATGCAGTCGAAGCTTTCAGCGGCCACCCGACCTGGTGGGACTATGGCCTGTTTGTCGGAGCCTTCATGCAAGGCGATACCAAGAAGGCCGCGATTGCCAGCGAGTCGCTGAGGACCACCGCGTCAAAATCGCATTACTTGGCCGCGCGCCTGATCGGTGCCAAGATTTCAGGCCGCGACAAGCTCGCGAGCGAGTTGGCGAACGAACTGATAGCCGAATTCCCGAAATTCGCAGCCAATCCGCGCGCGGTCTTCGTCGACAGGAAGTATCCCGCCGATCTCACCGATCGGCTGGTGCAATCCTTGCGCTCCGCGGGAATCGGCAACCCGAGCTAAGCCATCGCGCCCATGTGCCGGCGCGCTGTTTGCCGTGCCGGCTCCGCTCAGCCAAGCATGGGACCGAAATTCAACAAGTATTAGGGCATGCTTCCGCATTCGGTTGGGCATACAATCCCGGTCGCGAAAATTTTACTGGCTATCGAGCCGCCCGGGGAGCAATTCAGCCACAATCTTGAATTGCCGCTCGTCCTGCCTCGCAGCCAATAATCTTGATGCTCCCATCCCTTCATGTCGCCGAAAGCGGTGCTGGCCCGAAGACGATCATCTTCCTGCACGGCTTCGGCGCTTGCCATTCGATCTGGCGCGACGTGATTGCGGAATTGGTGCCCGGTGTAAGGGCATTGGCCTACGATCTGCCCGGTCACGGACACTCCCTGGAGTACCGGGGAACGGCAGGCGCCAAGCAGGCGGCACGGGCCATCCTCGCGGATCTGGCCGCCCGCCGGCTGGGCAAGGTTCACCTTGTTGGCCATTCCATGGGCGGCGCGATCGCGACATTGATGGCGCTCGCCGACCCTGAAAGAGTTGCCTCGCTGACCTTGCTGGCGCCCGGCGGCTTCGGTCCCGAGATCAACGGTTCGCTGCTGCGCCGCTATGCCGCCGCGGACGATAGGAACGAGATCCGCGTTTGTCTTACCGCCATGTCGGGGTCGGGGAGCGTGCCTCCTGAACATGTGGTGGAGGCGCTTTTCCGCATGCGTGAACGGCCGGGCCAGTTTGCTGACCCTTGTCGACACGGCGGCCTTGATGACCGAGGATGACCGGCAAGGCGTCATCCCGAGCGAACGGCTGGAAACCTTGAGCATGCCGGTAATGGTGGTTTGGGGAACGGACGATCCCGTCCTGCCCGTCTCCCAGGCCGAAGGCTTGCCGCCGCATTTCCACCTGCACCACGTGCTCGCGGCCGGCCACATGCTGGTCGAGGAGGCGCCCGGCCTGGTTGCAGAGGCCGTGCGCCACAACACCCGTCGCCGCAGCAGAAGCCAGCGGCCCGTATTCGACGCGGCGGCGAGCTGAGCCCCATCTCGCAGTGCATTTTGCCGGCGACTGTGTTAACTCGCTATTTACCAACAGCGAGGCAGCCGCCATGAAGGATGCAGGCGACAAAATCACCCCGATCGAGCCGTCGCGAAAGCTCGCGGACGCGATCCGCGACGTCAAGAACGCGTTCGCCGACCGCGACGATGTGGTGGTCGACATGCGCGAGGCGCACCGCATGCGGCTCGAGCTGCTGGCCGCGGAGCTCGCGCCCGTCTTTGCCGGTGTTCCCACCGACATCGACAATTTCGACTTCGCCGTCTCCTCCGGCCTGCAGCCGCGGCTGTGGATCGATGCCGTCAGCCATGTCGCCATGGGACGGGATCGCCGCACCTTCCGTTTCCTCAAGGACACGCGCATCGGCCGCGTGACGCTGGCCGAATCGACCGACATGAAGCCCGTCGCCGATGCCGTGACGCGATACGTGGCCGAGCGTGTCGTCGAGCGGCAGCGGATGATGGAAGGCGCGGTCGAGAGCGCCGCGCCTGGCCTGCATCGCGCCGAGGTCCAGGAAGCCGAGCCGCCTTTGCAATCCGCAACGCGCCGCAACGGCTGGACGACCTTCTTCGCCGGGCTTGGCTTGATCGCCGCCGGCGCCCTGGTGGGCCTTGCGATATCGCTCGTGCTGTTCTGGGATCGCATCGCCCAGATGAAGATCAGCTTCTAGAGCAATTCCAGGAAAAGTGCGCAGCGGGTTTCCTCCGGAATTGCGTAAAAACAAATAGTTGGAGCAGTTCGATGTTCCCGCGAGACGATGAACTGCTCTGACGAGTTCAGCTTCTGACGAGTTCACGGCCCGCCGCTGTGTCGGCGCCCAGCTCGATCACTTGCAGGTCTGACGGCGGCAGTGCCGGACCGGTCAGGCCGCGCCGTGTCAGGCGGATGCTCCAACTGCCTTTTTCCCCGTCTATCTCGAATAGATTGTACTGAGCGGCCGGATTCTTGCCGCCCGGCGCCTGGCCGGCAGCGGCAACGCCGACCACCGGCACCTTGGCGCCGCGCGGACCGATGGTGAACAGCGACGGCAGGTGCGAATGACCGTGCAGGACAAGCTCCGCGCCATCCCGGCGAATGACCTTGTTGAAGCGCGCGATGCCGAACAGCCGCTTGTGCTGCGAAACCGCGCCGCGCACCGGCGGATGATGGATCATGATGGCGCGAAACAGCTCTTGTTGGGCTGTGGCGTGGAGGATCTTGCCAAGCCGCTCCGCCTGGCCCTCCATGAAGAAGCCGTTGGCCATGAAGGGCGCCGTGGCCCGCGCCGTCGTCACGCCGATCAGCGCAACGTTGCCGCGCACGCGCAAATAGGGAAAGGAATTGCGGTCGACCGGGCTGTTGACGCCGTCGCCCGTCATCCACAGCGCCCACGACCGGCAGACCTTGTCGAAAGCGCCCGGCACATAGGCATCATGATTGCCCGGCACCACGGACACATCGTCGGGAGAGCCAAGCGTCTCCAGCCAGTGCTTCGCCATCTCGATCTCGCCGTCGAGCGCCAGGTTGACGAGATCGCCGGTGACGGCGAGGTGGTCGGGCGCGTTGGCCTTGATATCGGCGACGATCGTGTCGATGACGGCGTCATGCATATGCCGGCGGCGGTTGCGCTGCCAGTTGACGTAGCCCAGCACGCGCTTGGAGGCGAGATCGCGATAGGTTACATCGGGCAGCGGCCCCAGATGGACATCGGAAATATGCGCGAGCCTGAACATAGCTCCTTCTTAAGCGACCCCGTTCGGGCTTTCTACTCACCGTTTGCTGTTCGGCTGCGGTTTCGCGGATGACCGGCGCCGGCGATCCGGAACAGGCGTTCCGCCAGACCGGCTGGGCGGGACTGCGGGCAAGACTATTCCATCTCTACTTCCTGCTGCGGCGTCCGATGACGCTTGGCGTGCGAGGCCTTGTCTACGACCGCGCCTCCAACTCCGTATTCCTCATCCGCCACACCTATGTGCCGGGCTGGCAATTGCCGGGCGGCGGCGTCGAGGTGGGCGAGACGCTCGTCGAGGCGCTGGCGCGCGAACTGGCCGAGGAAGGCAACATCGCGCTGACTGCTCCACCGGTGCTGAAATCGATGCACTTCAACCGCCGCGCCAGCCGCCGCGACCATGTCGGCCTCTATTTGATCGAGGCCTTCAGCCAGACGGCGCCGAAGCTGCCGGACCACGAGATCGCCGAGGCAGCGTTCTTCCCACTCGACCGTTTGCCGGAAGATGCGACGCCGGCGACGCGACGACGGATTGCCGAAATTTTCGGTGGCGAACAGGCCTCCCCCTACTGGTGAGTCAAGCCGCCTTCCTGAACCGGCCGCGATCGTGCGGTGCCGCATAGTCGAGTTCTGGTCCCACCGGGATAATGCCCGTCGGATTGATCGATTTGTGGCTGCCGTAGTAATGCGCCTTGATGTGGTGCAGGTTGACCGTTCCTGAGACGCCGGGCACCTGATAGAGATCGCGCAGATAGTTCGACAGGTTCGGATAGTCGGCGATGCGGCGCAGATTGCATTTGAAGTGGCCGACATAGACCGGATCGAAACGCACCAGCGTGGTGAACAGCCGCCAGTCGGCCTCCGTGATGCGCTCGTCGACCAGGTAGCGCTGTCTCGACAGCCGTTCTTCCACCGCGTCGAGCGCCGAGAACAATTCGCCGAACGCCTCCTCATAGGCTTCTTGCGTGGTGGCGAAGCCGGTGCGGTAGACGCCATTGTTGATTGCCGGATAGACCAGCGCGTTGATCTTGTCGATCTCCGCCCGCAGCGCCGGCGGATAGAAGTCGAGGCTCGCATCGCCCCATTCGTCGAAGGCGGAATTGAGCATCCGGATGATCTCGGAAGACTCGTTGTTGACGATGGTCTCCTGCTTTTTGTCCCACAGCACCGGTACTGACACCCGGCCCGAATAGGCGGGATCGGCCTTGGCATAGATCTGGTGCAGGAAATCGAGGCCGTAGAGCGTGTCGCCCGTGGCGCCGTCCTCGGCTCTGAAGGTCCAGCCGCTCTCACCCATGAAATGGTACACCACCGAGACGGAGATGATTCCTTCCAGCTTTTTCAGAGCGCGAAAAATCAGCGTCCGGTGCGCCCATGGGCAAGCGAGCGAGACGTAAAGGTGATAGCGGCCAGGCTCCGCCTTGAAACCGCGCTTACGGCCTTTAGCCGGCACGCCGTCGCGCGTCACCCAGTCGCGCCATTGCGCTTCGGCCCGCACGAACCTGCCGCCGCTATCGGCAGCAACTGGCCGGTGCTGCCATCTGCCTTCAATCAGCAATCCCATGCGAAATCTCCCTGCGCGTCCAACAGACATTTAGGCGTTTGGCCGGAATGTCGAAGCCCTCAGGCGCTGAACAGTTCGTCAAACGACGAACCAGATCGTCAAGCGGCGGAAGGAAAGGTGAAAAGCGCCGATTGCAGCCGGGAAGAATTGATGCTAGCGGAGGCGCCCATGTTCGACTTTGCCACGATCCGGTTCGACCGACGACGAGAGGGCGCCCGCGCTTGAAGCGCTGACTGGCGAATGCTGCCGCTTGCAGCAAACCTCTCCTCGCATACCGGAACGCAAAGACCATGAGCCTTGCCGACGTGAAATACCTGCCGGAAACCCCGGCGCACGATCCTGAAATCGAAGCCATCAACGACGAGGCCTTCGGGCCCGGCCGTTTCGTGCTTGCCGCCTACAAGATCCGCGAATCCGGCGGACATGATCGCTTGATGTCCTTTGTCGCGGTCAAGGACGATGCGGTGATCGCTTCCGTGCGCATGACGCGCGTCGCTGCAGGTGCCGGCCGCGCCATGATGTTAGGTCCGCTCGCCGTACGGCCTGCCTTCAAGAATCTCGGCATCGGCCGCCGGCTGGTCGCGATCGCGCTCGAAGCCGCGGCAAAGGCCGGCGCGCCGGCCGTCATGCTGGTCGGTGACGAGCCCTACTACGGGCCGCTCGGCTTCAAGCGCTTCCCGCGTGGCCAGGTCACGATGCCGCGCCCCGTCGATCTCGACAGGCTCCTCCATCACGAAATCAAGCCGGGCGCGGTGGCCCGGTTCGTCGGCGAGGTCTGCCATGCGGATACGGCGCGGGTTGCCGACCTGGCCCAGGCCGTGGTCCGTGCTTCGGCCAATCCGCAGTCCTCGATCGATCCGGTCATCCAAGTTGCGCCGCGGCAGCGCGCTTCGTAGCATGACCCGAAATCCTGGGAGGACGCCGGCATGAATCCGAATGGCCAGATCGCGATCGTCACCGGAGGCGGCTCCGGCCTTGGCGAAGCGACGGCGCGTGCCCTTGCCGCCAAGGGCGCCAGCGTCGCGATACTCGATGTCGGCATCGATCGCGCGGCCAAGGTTGCGGCCGACATTGGCGGCATCGCGGTTCAATGCGACGTCAGCAGCGCCGACAGTGGCAGCGTGGCGGTCGCCGAAGTAGCGGCAAAGCTCGGCGAGCCGCGCATCCTGGTCAATTGCGCCGGCATAGCCATCGGCGTGAAGACGATCGGCAAGGATGGTCCGCACCCGCTGGACCAGTACCGCAAGGTGATCGAAATCAACCTGATCGGCACCTTCAACATGATCCGCCTCGTCGCCGACCGGGCGGCGAAACTCGACCCGCTCTCCGGCGGCGAGCGCGGCGTCATCGTCAACACGGCATCGGTCGCGGCCTATGACGGCCAGATCGGCCAGGCCGCCTATTCGGCGTCCAAGGGCGGCGTCGTCGGCATGACGCTGCCGGTGGCGCGCGATCTCGCCCGCTCTGGCATCCGCGTCTGCACCATCGCCCCAGGCATCTTCAAGACGCCGATGATGGCCGGCATGCCGCAGGAGGTTCAGGATTCACTCGGCGCTTCGGTGCCCTTCCCGCCCCGCCTCGGCGAACCCTCGGAATATGCCGCGCTCGCGCTCCACATCATCGAGAACCAGATGCTGAACGGCGAGACCATCCGCCTCGACGGCGCGATCCGCATGGCGCCCAAATAAAGGGAATGATCACGCCGCTGACAGCCGCCGACAACACGGGGCCGTTGGCTGGCCTCAGGGTGATCGAGATGGCGGGCATCGGCCCGGTGCCGCTCGCAGCCCTGATGCTGTCGGAAATGGGTGCTGACGTCCTGCGCATCGAGCGGGCGGACGCCAGGGAGCCGCTTCTGTCCTTGCCGGACGCCTGCGACCTCGACCGCCATGGCCGCTCCATCCTCAGGCTCGACCTGAAACGCCCCGAGGGCCCGGAGCTTCTGCTGCGTCTTGCGGAAAAGGCCGACGTCCTCATCGAGGGCTTTCGCCCCGGCGTGATGGAGCGGCTGGGCCTCGGACCCGAAATCGTGCTCGAACGCAATCCGGCGCTGATCTATGGCCGCCTCACAGGTTTCGGCCAGGACGGACCGCTGTCGCGCAGCGCCGGCCATGACATCACCTATCTCGCCTATGCCGGCCTGCTGCACGCCATTGGCCGGCAAGGAGCGCCGCCCGTGCCACCGCTCAACCTCATCGCCGACCAGGGCGGCGGCGCAATGATGCTGATTGCCGGCGTGCTGGCCGCCCTCTTCCAGCGCTCGCGCACCGGCGAAGGTCAGGTGATCGATGCCGCGATGGTCGAGGGCGCATCGATGCTCGCGGCTACCGTCCACGCCTTCATCGCGGCAGGCCTCTGGAGCGACCGGCGCGGCGAGAACCTGCTCGATTCCGGGGCGCCTTTCTACGATGCTTACGAGACCGCGGACGGACGGCATGTCGCCATCGGCTGCCTCGAGCCGCGGTTCTTTGCCGAGTTTGCCAGGCTGTTGCCGCTCGACCGGCGTTTTGTCCCCGGCCAATATGACAGGACGTTGTGGCCGGCGATGCGTGCCGTGATCGCCGCGAGGATCAGAGAGAAGACGCGCGACGAGTGGGCCGACGTCTTTGGCCCGACCGATGCCTGCGTCGCTCCCGTCCTGTCGCTGACCGAGGCCAGGAACCATCCGCAGAGCCGTGCCCGGCAAAGCTTTGTGAAATCGGACGAGCTCGAACGCCCGGCGCCGGCGCCGCGCTTCTCGAAGGCCACGCCGACGCTTGCCGCGGCGCCGACGGTCGCCGACCGCCAGCCTTCGGATGTGCTGGCACGCTTCGGCATCGACGAAAGTGAAATCGAAACCCTTGTCAGGTCCGGCCTGTTTGGCCAATAAACCGGAGAACAGAAATCAACATATCGCGGTGAGCGCTTTGACCGAGACCAGGAAGGATGTCATTCGCGAGACCGACGCCGAGGCCGTCAGGCTGGCGAAGACGCTGGTCCGCTCGGCCCGCTTCGGCGCGCTGGCGGTGATCGAGCCCGGCACCGGCGTGCCGCTGGCAAGCCGGGTCGGCGTGGCGACCGATATAGGCGGCGCGCCGCTGATCCTGGTCTCGATGCTGTCCGCCCATACCGGCGCCATTCTGGCCGACCCGCGCTGCTCGCTGCTCGTCGGCGAACCCGGCAAGGGCGATCCGCTCGCCCATCCGCGCATCACGCTTGTATGCCAGGCGCTGCGGTTGGAGCGCGGATCGGCCGATCACGGCCGCGCCGAACGGCGCTATCTCAACCGCAATCCGAAGGCGAAGCTCTATGCCGGGCTTGGCGACTTCTCGATATTCCGGCTCGAGCCCGAGCGCGCCAGTCTGAACGGCGGCTTCGGCAAAGCCTATCTTCTGGATCGCGCCGACCTGATCACGGTCGGGCCGGTCGTCGAGGAGCTGGCGGCCAGCGAACAGTCGGCGCTGGACCACATGAACGCCGACCATCGCGATGCGCTTGGCATCTATGCGCGCCATTTCGGCCGGGCAGAGGGCGATGGCTGGATCGCCACAGGCTTCGATCCGGACGGCATGGATCTGGCTTCTGCGGACGCCACCTGCAGGGTCTTCTTCCCGCGGCCTTTGGGCGCTGCCCGCGAGTTGCGGTCCGTGCTCGTCGAGATGGCAAAGACCGGAGGCGCCACCGGCCAGGCACAGTAGCGAAAGTTAATCGTCCCAGATCGAAAGCAACTCTTGAGATTTAGATAAAATGATCTACCTTTTGTTGCAGCGCTGATTCAGCGGCGCCTCCTGACCTGAACATCGTGGAAATCAGCCGCCATTGCCCCCATGGCAGCTGGATGAGCCAGAAAACATGGGGGATCTATGATCTCGAGCAAGCTAGTCGCCAACGCCGAATCGGCTGCCGCGTTTCTGACGCTCATGGGCAATGAAAAGCGGCTGCTGATCGTCAGTTATCTGATCGACGGCGAAATGTCGGTCGGTGCCATCGCCGAGAAAGTTCAGTTGAGCCAGTCCGCTCTGTCGCAGCATCTGGCCAAGCTGAGAGCGCTCGATATCGTCGAGACGCGTCGCGATCGCCAGATGATCTACTATTCCTGCAAGTCCGACGCGGTGCGCGAGCTACTTCGCATGCTGGAAGGCATTTTCGGCGACGGCGACCTGTCCCAAATGGCCTACAGGATGCGCCGCGCCGGGACTTGACCCGCGCTCTCCAAAGCCCCTACCTCGCTGACGATCGTTCGCCAGCGAGATTTTCTATGAAGCTCATTCCCATCGACGACCCGCAAGATCCGCGTGTCGCCGGCTATCTCGACATCCGCGAGCGCGATCTCGTCGGCCGCCACGGGCGCTTCGTCGCGGAAGGCAAGGTGGTGCTGGATCTTCTGTTGTCGAACGCACGCTTCGCCGCGGAATCGGCTCTCATTCTGGAAAACAGGCTGGCGGGCCTCGAAGGCGTCTTGCGAAAGGCGCCGGCCGACTTCCCCGTCTATGTCGCCGGCGGCGAAGTCATGGACGGGATCGCCGGCTTCCACATGCATCGCGGCGTATTGGCGATCGGCGTTCGGGGCTCTCCTCGACCGGCGGAGGCGCTTCTCGAAACCTTGCCCGCAAGCGCGCTGGTCGTGGTTCTGGTCGGCATATCCAATCACGACAATATGGGCTCGATCTTCCGCAACGCCGCGGCCTTTGGCGCCGACGCCGTGCTTCTGGATTCCACCTGCTGCGATCCGCTTTACCGCAAGGCGATCCGTGTTTCGGTCGGCGCGGTGTTGAATGTTCCCTTCGGCTCCTTCGGCGACACCCCAAGCTTGACCGCAACGCTTGACCGGCTGGGCTTCAGCCAACTCGCGCTCTCGCCGCGCGGCGAGACCGACATCCGCGCCGCGGAAAGAACGTCTCGGCTGGCGCTCTATCTCGGCACGGAAGGCGAAGGCCTGCCCGAAGCCCTGCTCAACCGTTTGCGGACCGTACGGATCGACATGGCGGAGGGTTTCGACAGCCTGAACGTTGCAGCCGCCTCGGCCATCGCCCTGCATCACTTCTCAAACCGATAGCCGCCCGCGCCGCATGGCTGACTGCCCGCACTCGGATCAGTTGGTGGAGTTGGCCTTCTGCAGGGCCCTTACGCGGTCCGCGAGGCTGGTGCCGCGCTCGCCGATATCTTGCCGCCCGTCGCGAGGGGTCGCCAGGGCCTTGGCGATCGGCGAATCCGGCCCGTCCAGCCTCATCGTCAGATTGACGACCTCGGCCGCCAGCTCGTTCATTTGGTCGCGAAGCGCCGCACCGGCGCGCCGTGCATCGCCCGCCTGTTCGGGCTTTGCCGTTTCGAGTACGGCAAGATCGGTCTTGAGCCGCTTGTTTTCCCGCGCAAGCGCCGTCAGCCTCGCCTCCAGCCGCTCGCGATCGCCTTCGAGCTTGGCGATGGCCTTGTCGATGCCACCGCCTTCGTCGGCCTGGCGCGCTCCGCCGTTTGCGGCGTGAACCTGGCTTGGGCGTTCACGCATCCGGGCAAGCTCCTTCTCGCGTCTGTCGAGCTTTTCCTCGCGATCGGCAAGGGTCGCGAGCAGTCGCTCGACCTTCTTGTCCAGCTCGGTTGCTCGCTTCTTCTCCGCCTTGAGCGTGTCTCTGGCGGCTTTGCTTTCCGCGGCGAGTTCCTGATTGCGCCGGTCCGCTTCCTTGCGCTGGCTGCGCAGCACCGCAATGTCGTTGGCGAGCTTGTCCAGCTCCGATTCGCGGGCCACGAGTTCGATCTGGCGGTTCGAGGAAGAGAAGCTGGCGTCGTCATACATCTGCTCCAGCTTTTGCAGCTCCAGCGCGCGCTTCTCCAGGGAGCGCTCCGTCTGCGCCAGCTTTTCCGACAGCTTGTGCAGTTCTTCCTCGCGCTGCCTGAGCTCCGCGTTCTTGGCCTGCAGATCGGAAAGCGCCTGGTTCTTGTCCTTCGTCTCTACCGCCAATCCCTTCAGGGCTTCACTGCCGCGGCCGATCTCGACCAGTTGCTCGGCCACCTTCTCCTTGAGGCTCTTGATGTTCATCTCGAGCCGGCGCGTGTTCATGGCGAACTCGGCGCGGACCCGGTCCTTCTCGGCCAGGATCTCGGCAGGCGTCAGCGGCATCGAGGCCTCGAGGCGCCTGCGCGTCAGGACGACGGCCCGCCGCCAGACGGCCGGCGCAATCAGCGACACCAGAAAGACGGCGCAGAGGAAGCCGAGTGCGAAGAACAGGATCGACTGGACCAAGGTGGACTATTCCGTATGCGAGGCGGCAACCCGCCAATGCCCGACTGTGCCACCTTGGCATGGCGGAAATCCAGCGCCGCGGCAAGAGCATGCCGCGGTGCGATCGGTCTTATCCGGGCGGTTGTGACAATCCTGTCCGGTCAGAACGGATTCCAGGTTGCCCGTTCCGTAAGCTTCAGATAGCCGAGATTGACGCCGAGCCGGGCGCCGACGCCGGTGCGGATCGGGACGATGAGCACCCTGTCGCTCTGCAGCACGTTGAAGCCGACGCCCGCCACGACATAGGCGGAGCCGGCAACGCCGCCGAAGCGGTTGTAGAGGCTGCTGATGTCGTCGAGATTGTAGACCAGCATCATCACGCGCGAGCCTTCACCGCCGAAATCCCAGCCGAGCGACGGGCCCTGCCAGAACACCTTATGGTCGCCGGCGTTCTTGGTGTAGAGCGTGCCCTCGCCATAGGTCAGGCCGCCGATCAGCGCGCCGGATCCTTCCTCGCCGAGCAGGTAGCCGTTGGGCAGGCCGTAGGACGCAAAGATCTTTTCGACCACGGTGGCGAGACCGCCGGACGTGGCGCCGAAGAACTTGTGGCCGGAATCGATGATCTCCTGCGCGGTGTATTCCTGGGCCCGCGACGCGGAGGTTGAGAGGATGACAGCACCCATAAGGGCGATCGTCATGGTGAGGACGCGGACGAATGTCCGGTCATAGAATCGGGAAAACATGCTTCCAATCTCCGTCAGGGAGCACTTTCGCCGACGCCTCGTACCCCTACGGCTCTTAGCGGCCGTTTCGAGATGACTATCACTGGCAAACTATGCCGTAATCCTTTTTCAACCATTAAGCTGGCGCAGGAAGATGGCGGTTCGAAGGCTGGCGGCCCGACACGGTCTCCATAAGCTTCGTTTTCCCGGCGTGAACGTTCCATTTTCGCCGTCCGTGGCCGCGGATTTGTTGATGGATGGGCGGGCGCTGTGTATTCAGAAGGCCTTGGAAAAGAGCGTGATTCGCGTGGCGGCGCGAAAACGCTCGGCCATGAATATGTGAACCAGCAGGGATTTCTCCGATGGCCGAGCTCTTCACCCTCTCCGCTCCCGATCTGGCTGCGCTTCTGTGCAGCCGCGTGTGCCATGACATCATTTCGCCGGTCGGCGCCATAAACAACGGTCTCGAACTGCTCGACGAAGGCGGCGCCGACGAAGACGCCATGAAACTGATTCGCCAGAGCGCCAGGAACGCTTCGGCGCGGCTGCAGTTTGCCCGCATCGCCTTCGGCGCCGCCGGCTCGGCCGGTATGATGATCGACACCGGCGACGCCGAGGCCGTGGCCATCGCCTTCTTGAAGAACGAGAAGCCGGAGTTGGTCTGGAACGGCGCCCGCGCGCTGCTGCCCAAGAACAAGGTCAAGCTGCTGCTCAACCTCATTCTCGTCGCCAACGCGGCCATACCGCGCGGCGGCAAGCTGGTGATCACGCTGGAGAACCTGGAGACCGAGCCGCGTTTTTCGCTGTCGGCCGCCGGTCCGATGCTGCGCGTGCCGCCGAAATTCCTCGAGCTGCATTCCGGCCACAAGCCCGAGGAGCCGATCGACGCCCATTCGGTCCAGCCCTACTACACGCTGCTTCTGGCGCGTGAAGCCAACATGACGATCTCGATCCATGCGACCGCCGACGAGATCGTGTTGTCGGCGGTCTGAGGCAACGGCCAAGAACAGGCCAAGTATTTATTGCGCTGATGTCGTCGCTTGCAGCGCAAGCAAAGCAACGTCTGCTGTTGCCGGCGTGCCGGCTTGACGGTGAAAAACCGCGCAAGTGCCTCTTTGGAAAAACTTTACCTAACGGCTTTTCGGCTTCTTTACCAGATTGCCCTATGGTGCCCCGAGGTTACCGGAGGTTGCCGGTTCGGCAGATGGCAAAGAGGACCCGGAAATGAAGCGCTGCCTGTTCGTGGACGATTCGAGCGTCATCAGGAAGGTCGCAAAGCGTATCCTTGGCGGCTCGGACATCGTGGTCATCGAAGCGGCCACCGGGCTTGATGCCATCGAGATCTGCTCCGGCAATATGCCCGATGTCGTCGTCGTCGACGGCGGCTTGGCGGACATGCAGGTCGCGGATCTCATTCGCCGCATCCGCGGCATAGACGCTGCGGTCAAGCCACAGATCCTGGTGTCGCTGATCGAAGTCGATGTCGGCGCGATCATGCGTGCGAAACGGGCCGGCGCCCAGGGCTATCTTCTGAAGCCGTTCAATCGGGCGCAATTGCTCGAGAGCTTCCGCGTCCTGAAGATCGCCGCCTGATCTCGTAGGTTTTCGCGCATGAAAAACCCGGCCGGAGCCGGGTTTTTTTGAATTTCCTGGCCTTAGCTCAGGCGCTGACGCGGATGTCTTCCGGCTCGCGCAGCACGTAGCCGCGGCCCCACACGGTCTCGATGTAGTTCTGGCCGCCGGACGCCGCGTCGAGCTTCTTGCGCAGCTTGCAGATGAAGACGTCGATGATCTTCAGTTCCGGCTCGTCCATGCCGCCATAGAGGTGGTTCAGGAACATCTCCTTGGTCAGTGTCGTGCCCTTGCGCAGCGAGAGCAGCTCCAGCATCTGGTATTCCTTGCCGGTCAGGTGCACGCGCTGGCCGCCGACCTCGACGGTCTTGGCATCGAGATTGACCACCAGGTCGCCAGTGGTGATGACCGACTGGGCATGGCCCTTGGAGCGGCGCACGATGGCGTGGATGCGCGCCACCAGCTCGTCCTTGTGGAAAGGCTTCGTCATATAGTCGTCGGCGCCGAAACCGAGGCCGCGCACCTTGTCCTCGATGCCGGCCATGCCGGAGAGGATCAAGATCGGCGTCTTGACCTTGGAGAGGCGAAGCGTGCGCAGCACCTCGTAGCCCGACATGTCGGGAAGATTGAGATCGAGAAGGATGATGTCGTAGTCGTAGAGCTTGCCGAGATCGACCCCTTCTTCGCCGAGATCGGTCGTATAGACGTTGAAGCTTTCCGATTTCAGCATCAGCTCGATGCTTTGTGCGGTTGCACTGTCGTCTTCAATCAGCAGAACACGCATTTCATTCCCCTTTTCTGCTGCCGGACCCTGTCACGGCCCGTCCGGGACCCGGAGCAGTGATTGCCTGAACAGAAGGTGCCACCGACTGGTTAACAAATCCTAATTTCGTGTCGGTCACGATATCAGAATTTTTAACCCCTTTCTACACCCACTTGAATCTAATAACGAATCATAGACCCAAATCGCTCATGTACCACATTAATAAGCCAGTCTAAGTGACTCCAGAGACTCGCAGGCCGCGCTTCCCGCCGCTGCCGGAATTTTTACCCGGCCTTAAGTCCTCGCCCGTATGATTAACAATGCCCGTAAACGAATGGTTACCGCCGGCAAAAATCTTTAGGGCTTTGTTTCCCATAGAATGGGGAAAGCCGGGGGAAACGGGCGACGCTTGGGCCTTTCGGGGCCGATGGGACGATAAGCAGGTGTGCGTTTGCGGAGTACCGAGTCATGAAGTCACGTGAAAACCTCGTTCGGCTGAAGCAGTTTCAGGTGAATGAGAAGCGGCGCCAGCTGTTGCAGCTGGACATGATGATCGCCGAGTTCGAACGCATGGCCGTCGAATTGGAGGCGCAGATCGTCGCCGAAGAGAAAAAAGCCGGCATCACCGACATTAATCATTTTGCCTATCCGACCTTCGCCAAGGCGGCACGCCTGCGCCGCGACAACCTCAGGAACTCGCAGAGCGACCTTGCCCAGCAGCGAACCATAGCCGAATCATTACTCGGCGAAGCTGAAGCGGAGCTTTCCAAGGCCGAGATGCTGGAATCGCGCGACAGCAAGATCCGCGACGCGGAAGTGGGCGGCCGCAGCGCCATGATCGGCTGAGCCCGGCGCGCTTTGCCGCTATCGCCGGGATCCTCCGGCATCGCCTTAAGGGCCAGTTCCTGCCCGCGCTCCTACGTCAAGGCAGCATTGCCATATCGCCCTGATGGTTCGCCGATGCCCTGGCACGGGCATCCTTGATGTCGTGCGCATGCTCTTCCGCCCAGGAGCGGATCTGGTTGAGCAGTCCCGCAAGATTCTGGCCAAGCTCGGTCAGCTCATACTCGACCCGCGGCGGGATGACCGGGAACACTTCGCGCCGGACAAGGCCGTCGCGCTCCAGCACACGCAACGTCTGGGTCAGCATTTTCGGCGTGATGCCTTCCAGCTTGCGCGCCAGCTCGCCATTGCGCATGCGGCCGCGCCGCAGCGCGCAAACGATCAGGTAAACCCATTTGCTGGCCAGCATCTCGAGCACGGTATGCGATGGGCAGGTGCGCCGGAACGCGTCGTAACCGAAGGGAGCGTTTTTACTATCCATAAGGTACCTATATATCGTAAAGGTGCATACTGGACAAGATAATTATTACTATCCAGATGATAGCGGCATGCCAATCGAAAAGGAGGCTTCCATGCGTGCCGTTATCCAGTACTCCGTCGGTGGACCCGACGTCCTTTTTGTTGCGGAGCGACCTGATCCGTCGCCCAAGCCCGGTGAGGTGCTGGTTCGCGTCAAGGCGGCCGGCATCAACCCTGTCGACGGCGCCGTGCGCGGCGGCTTTTACCCGCTGCTCGGCGAGCCGCCCTTCATTCTCGGCTGGGATATTTCCGGAACCGTCGAGGCGGTGGGCGCCGGCGTCACCGCCTTCAAGGTCGGCGACGAGGTGTTCGGCATGCCGCGCTTTCCCAAACAGGCCGGAGCCTATGCCGAGCTCGCGGCCGCCCCGGCGGACGAGATCGCCGTCAAGCCTGGCGGCATCGATAATGCCCATGCGGCGGCGCTGCCGCTCGCCGGCCTCACCGCCTGGCAAGGCCTTGTCCGGCTCGGCCGTCTGCAATCCGGCCAGCGAGCGCTGATCCATGCCGGCGCCGGCGGCGTCGGCCATCTGGCGGTGCAGATCGCCAAGGCGCTGGGCACCTATGTCGTCTCGACCGCCAGTCCGGACAAGCTCGATTTCGTTCGCGCGCTGAGCGCCGATGAGGTGATCGACTATACCAAGGAGGATTTCACCGGGAGGGCCGGCGACTTCGACCTGGTGCTGGAGACGGTCGGCGGCGACCACGCCGACGAATCGCTGAGGGCGCTGCGCGACGGTGGCGTCTTGGTGTCGCTGCTAAACGTTCATGATGCCACCAGGGCCAAAGCCAGCGCGCGCGGCATTCGCGTCGAACGCATGTCGGTGGTGCCCGATCGCGAGGGCCTCGTCGAGCTGGCCAAGCTGGTCGATGCGAAAAAGCTGTCGGCTCATGTGGCGAAGGCTTTCCCGCTCGATCAGGCGGGCGCCGCCCATGCCTTCCTTACAACCCGGCCGATCGGCAAGGTCGTGCTGACAGTCTGAGTGGAAGGTCTCTCCGAAAACTGAAAGGGCGCGGAATTCCGCGCCCTTTCAGTCTCGACAGTCGGAGTCTAGTGACGGTATTGCTGGATGCGCGTCGTGCGCAGCCCGGCAAGGCCATATTCGTCGATCGATGCCTGCCAGGAGAGAAATTCCTCGGTTGTGAGCTTGTAGCGCTGGCAGGCTTCGTCGAGGCTGAGCAGTCCGCCGCGCACCGCAGCGACCACTTCCGCCTTGCGCCGGATAACCCAGCGCCGTGTATTCGTCGGCGGCAGATCGGCTATCGTAAGAGGGCTGCCGTCAGGCCCGATAACATATTTGACTCTAGGTCTAACCAGATCGGTCATCGTACTCTCTACTAAAAACTCAAAGACCCAATCCCCGCCACAGTACCGCCACAGCTTTAAAAATTGCCTAAGCGAACCCTAATGACTAGGTAAGGATCGTGAACGTCGCGTTAGGGTTTTGTTCGGCATTTGAGCCAATCGCGGTCCTCGCCCTGATTTTGCCGGGAAAAATCGCCGAGAAAATCGCTTGAGGAGGCAAGCTGGCGCAGCCGGGGCGCTTGACCTATATTCCGGCCATTGGCAGCCAGCGCCACGCAGATTGAAAGAACCATGAACAGCCTCGACCTTCCCGGACGCCCAGAAAACACCCGCGTCGTCGTCGCCATGTCGGGCGGCGTCGATTCGTCGGTCGTTGCCGGTATCCTGAAGCGCGAAGGCTATGATGTCGTCGGCGTCACCCTGCAGCTCTACGACCATGGCGCGGCGACGCACCGGGCAGGTTCCTGCTGCGCCGGCCAGGACATCGACGATGCCCGCCGCGTCTCCGAGACGCTCGGCATTCCGCATTACGTGCTCGACTATGAAGAGCGCTTCCGCAAGGCGGTCATCGATCCCTTCGCCGAGAGCTATGTCGCCGGTGAGACGCCGATCCCTTGCGTGTCCTGCAACCAGACGGTGAAGTTCGCCGACCTTTTGGCCACCGCGCAGGATCTCGGCGCCGACGCTTTAGCCACCGGCCACTACATCCGCTCGCGCGCCAATGGCGCGCATCGCGCGCTCTACCGGCCGGTCGATGCAGATCGCGACCAGAGCTATTTCCTGTTCGCCACCACGCAGGCGCAGATCGACTATCTGCGTTTCCCGCTCGGCGGTCTCTCCAAGCCGCAGGTGCGAACGATTGCCGAAGAGATGGGGCTGACGGTGGCTGCCAAGCAGGACAGCCAGGACATCTGCTTCGTGCCGCAGGGCAAGTATTCCGACATCATCGCCAAGCTGAAGCCGGCGGCTGCCAACCCTGGCGACATCGTCCATATCGACGGCCGCGTGCTCGGCCGCCATGAAGGCATCCTGCGCTATACGATCGGCCAGCGCCGGGGCATCGGCATCGCCTCCGGCGAGCCGCTCTATGTCGTTCATCTCGACGCCGATCGCGCCCGCGTCATTGTCGGCCCGCGCGAGGCGCTGGAGACGCACAAGATCTACCTGCGCGCCATGAACTGGCTCGGCGACGGCCCGCTCTCCGACGTTCCGGACGGCGGGATCGAGCTTTTCGCAAAAGTCCGTTCGACCAGGCCGCCGCGCCCGGCCGTGCTGCGTCATCGCGACGGCGTGACGTCTGTCGAGCTGGTCGACGGCGAATCCGGCATCGCGCCCGGACAGGCCTGCGTGCTCTATTCCGACGACGGCAATGAGGCGCGTGTGTTCGGCGGCGGCTTCATCGAGCGCTCCGAGCGCGGTGCAGAGGCCGAGGCGATGCTTTCCAGGCTTGCGGCGCGGCCCGCGCACATCCCCGCCGAGTAACTAGCGTCCGTCGACCGGGCGCTTCAGCCCAGGATTTGTCTTGCGAATGGCTCAGGCAGCCGAGCCGCTATGCGTCACCGTTCCCGCCGTGAGAATGCGCAGCACCCGGATCGCTTCCTCGCCATCAGTGCGCGGTTCGGCGCGCGTTTCGATGCACTGCATGAAATGCGCGAGCTCGCGCGTCAGCGGCATGCCTTCGCCGACCGCCACGTAAGAAGGCTCGTTGGCGGTGAAGGCCCACTGACCGCTGTCCTGCCAGACCGCATGCCGGTAGACGGCAAGCTTGCGCTCCCAGGGCTCGACATCGTCGAACACCGCCATCGCCTTGGTGCCCACCACGGTGAGCCGGCGCTCGCGATAGGGGTTGAGCCGCGAGGCGAAGAGATGGCTGCGCACGCCGTTGGGAAAGCGCATGTGCAGATGCGCGAAGTCGCTGAGATTGTCGAGCAGCGCCGCGCCCTCGCCCCTGACTTCGATCGGCTCGGTGCCGGTGATGGCGAGGATCATTGAGAGGTCATGCGGCGCCAGGTCCCAGAGCGCGTCGTTCTCGGTGTGGAACTTGCCGAGGCCGAGCCGGTGCGAGTGGATGTAGCGCACTTCGCCGAGCTCGCCGTTGTCGATCAGCGCCTTCAGCGTCTCGAAAGCGGGATGGAAGCGCAGCACGTGGCCGACCATGAAGACGCGGCTGTTCTTCCTTGCCGCCTGCACCGAGCGCTCGGCGCCCGCGACAGTCAGCGCGATCGGCTTCTCCACCAGCACGTCCTTGCCGCTCTCGACGGCGCGCACCGCCGTGTCGGCATGGAATTGCGGCGGCAGCGCCATGACGATGGCGTCGATATCGGCGCGTTCGAAGAGCCGGTCCGGCTCTATCGCCAGGCAATCCTGCTCGCTGGCGAACCCTTCGGCACGGGCGCGGTTGACGTCTGAAACGGCATGGAGCGCGCCGAGCGCCTTGAGGGTGCGGATGTGGTTGCTGCCCCAGTATCCGCAACCGAGGACGGCGATGCGCAGCTTCATTCGTTCAAACTCTAGAATTTCATGGCCGAGACATAGCGACGTGCCCCGTCGAACTCAACCCCGATGCATGCGCTTCAGCGTCTGCCCGGCAAAGCTTTTCTGGGATGAGATTATGCTGATGCGTCCGGCTTGACAGCTTTGCCCTGCCAACCTTATATCCGCGCGACCTCGGCGAACGCCTCGAACTGCCCACGATCCGTGCGGTTCTTCGAGCCTCTTCGCCGCTCCTGGCGGAGTAGCTCAGTTGGTTAGAGCACGGGAATCATAATCCTGGGGTCGGGGGTTCAAGTCCCTCCTCCGCTACCATATAATAAAATCAATAACTTAGCTGAAGCCATTGGGCGCTGCCGCTACCCCGGCGCCTTGGCAACCGCAGCGCGCGTCGAACGACCACAATGGGCCGCTTGCGCAACGTCCGCTTTCGGGAATTGGCGAGAGAACCGACCTTTGCATCCAACGTAGTGCCGACCTCCTGTCGGAAGCGGACACCCTGCATTTGCTTCCCGAGACTCGCGGAACAATTCCAAGGAGACCAAGGAGAACTGCACAGGTCTGCTTCACCCCAGTCCAGGGCCGACCCAAGCGGGGACCATCGCGCGGCATTGCTGCGGAGAAAATCTGTTGAAAGCTCTGAAACACTTCGCAAAGTGCGAGGCGGACATGAAGCCGCAGGCGATGGCGATGTCGATGATCGGCATCCGCGTGCCTTCTATCAGCCGCTTGGCGTGGTCGACCCTGATCCGCAGATAATGGCGCACCGGCGGCTGTCCTATGTGAGTGGCAAACAGCCGTTCGAGCTGCCGGCGGGAAATTCCGCCCCGCTGCGCCACCTCGTCCATGGAAAGCGGGAATTCCACATTCTCCTCCATGACCCGCATCGCTAGCACCAGCTTGTCGCTCACGCCCGCAAACGCCAGACCCGACGGGCCCGTCTGCCGGTTCGAGCCGGAGCGCTGGCCCTCGACCGTCGCATGGCGGCAGACCTCCTGCGCAACAAAGCCGCCGGTATGGCTGCCGATGAGATCCACCGCGAGATCGAACGCCGCCAGTTCGCCGGCGCAGGTCGAATACTGGCCATCCTTGACGAAGAGGGAGTCGCGGATGCGCGGCTTGTGAAACACTTCGGAAAACGCCGCGAGCCGCGACCAGTGGATCGTGCAGCGTGTGCCCGCCAGAAGGCCGGTCAGGGCAAGCAGCCAGGTTGCCGTGCCAACCGCCGAGATCGGCACTCCGCGCCGGGCGACGACCCGCAGGAAAGCATTGAGCTGAGGCGTCAGCTGCTTTTCCACCGGTTCACCGGCGATAATGGCGAGTTGATCGGCTCTGCGGTCGCCAATGCCGGCCACGAGCTCGTCCATCGAAGCATTGACCGCGACCGAAAGCCCGTTTGCCCCCTCGACGGGTTGCCTGCTCGTTCCTACGATTTGCCAGCAAAACAGCGGCAACCGGGAGACCGCATTGGCGATGCGGAACGGCTCGATATAGGCGTGAAGCGCGAGGTGGGAAAAACCGGGCAACACCAACACCGCGACGTCAAACGGGCGGAGGGCGGCCGTCGTCTCCGGCGTGGTCAGCGCCTTCATTGCGCTGATGTTGGCGGGCGCGTTCATCAGGTCCCGTATGTGGCCACCGGCTTGCCGAACATGCCGGGTTCCGGTTTCACGCCCAGCCCAGGCCGCTGCGGCACGGCGATATGACCCTTTTCGATAACGACCGGGTTCTTCGCGTCGAAATGCCCTTCGATATATTCCTGCGCGATCCATGCGCCTTCCATGCGGCGCGGCTCGACCGTAGCGGCTAGATGGACACACGCCGCAGCGATGATGTCGCCGCCCCAGGCGTCGTCGCAGCTGTGCGGCAAGGAGCGAATGGCGCAAAGATCGCGCACGGTCGTCATCTTGGTGAGACCGCCGAGGCGTGTCACCTTGAAGCCGAAGCCGTCCGCGATGCCCAGCGAAATCGCCCTCAGGACCGCGTTCTGGTCCTCGGTATTTTCGTCCAGATACACCGGATGCGTCACCCTGCCTTTCAGCGTGGCGACCTCGTCCATGGTGTTGCAGGGCTGCTCGAAAACGAAAGGGACGGCCTGGCAAAGCCGGTCGAGATGGATAGCGGAGGCGACCGTCAGGCCTCGGTTGCCGTCGACCGCGATGCGCGCCTTGTAGCCCACCGCCTCCCAAACCTTGTGGACGGTCGCCACATCCTCCTCGAGGTTGCGGCCGCCGATCTTCACCTGAAGACGTGGATAGCCGGCCTTCACCTTGTCGGCCGCGATGCGGGCGGTCTCCTCCGGCGAACCGACGATCAGCGAGTAGTAGGCAGGCACGCGGTCGGTCAAAGCACCGCCCAGCAGCGTCGAGACCGGCACGCCGAGCTTCTGGCCAAGGAGGTCGAGAAAGGCCATGTCGAACGCGGCCTTGGCATAGCCGTGCCCGTTCAGGCGCTCGTCCATCCGTTTCGCCAGAAGCCTGATCGAGGCGATCTCTGACCCGATGAGGCCCGGGGCGATTTCGGCGATCGCGGCACGGGCGCCCAATGCATGGTGCGGCTGGTAAACCGGGCCGATCGGGCAGGTCTCGCCCCAGCCGGTGAGCCCGTCATTGGTGACGATCTCGACAAGCGTGCTGTCCAGCGACTCCACGTTGTCGCTCGCCATGCGATAGATGCCGCCCTTCACCGGCAGCTCGGTCGTATAGATGTTGATCCTTTCAATGCGCATGACGGTCTCAGTATTCCTCGTTCAATGCATCGACCGCGGGGATCTCGCGCGAGCGCCGGTCGATATAGGCGGGCAGCTCCTCATCTTTCGCAATATCGAGCCTGGGCTCTTCATACTCTGCCAGCAGCCGGCGCGCATGCTCCAGCGCGCGTTGCTTGATGTCCTTGGCGCCGTCCGCGTACCACTGCTCGATCGAGTTGTTGTCGAACAGTTTTGGGATGAAGAACGCTCGTTCGAAGTTGGCCTGCGTATGCGGATGACCGAGATAGTGACCGCCCGGCCCGACGTCGCGCACCGCGGCCAGGGCCTCGTCGAAATCGTCCCACTGGATGCCTTGCGTCATGCGATAGCCCATGGCGCAGACCTCGGCGTCGACCACGAACTTGGCGATCGAGCAATGCATGCCGGCTTCGTTCCAGCCCGCCGAATGCCAGATGTAGTTGGCGCCCGACATCAGCACGGCCATCATGGTCATCGCGCTCTCATAGCCGGCCTGCGCATCGAAGACCTTGGCGCCGCCGAGCAGGTTCGACGTTCGCCACGGCACGTTGTAGCGGCGCGCCATCTGCCCGATCATGAAGTTCATGAGCGAGATTTCCGGCGTGCCCGCCATCGGCGCGCCCGACTGCATCGAGACGGTCGAGAGATAGTGTCCGTAGATCGCCGGGCAGCCCTTGCGCACCACCTGAGTATAGGCGAGCGCGGAAAGCGCCTCGGCGTTGAGCTGCGCCACTGCCGCCGCGGTCGAAGCCGGCGTGTTGGCGCCGCCGAGAACGAAGGGCGAGCATAGCACCGGCTGGTTGCGCCGGCAGAAGGCGCGCATGGCGCCCAGCATCACCTGGTCCCAGACCAGCGGTGAATTGCCGTTGCAATTGCCGGTCGTCACCGCATGCGTCTCGAGGAAATCTTCGCCGAACAGGATCTCGCACATGTCGAGCACATCCTCGGCGTTCTTCGGCGAGGTGGGACCTGATCGCCCCCTATCTCGATGAATTGTCGAAAGAGCGGCGCGCTTTGATCGTGGTCCAGGACGACGGAACGCCGGTCGGCACGGTCACCACCAAATCCGTCCTCAAGGCGCTCGCAGCCCATTCTTCCCTCCTTGGTCGCGGCCTCAAGCCAGATCAAACCTCTCGACGGCCCGCATGATGCCGCGCAGTTCGGCGAGGCCCTTCAGCCGGCCGATCAGCGAGTAACCGGGATTGATCCTGGTCTTGCCGATGTCGTCGGCGAGCAGATGTCCGTGATCGGGCCGCATCGGAATGCGCCAGTCGGCGCGGCCCTCCTTCCGACGCCGTGCCTCCTCCCGCATCAGGGCAAGGATGACATGCGCCATGTCGGTGCCGCCCTCGAGATGCTCCGCTTCATAAAAGGAGCCATCATCTTCGATGGTGACGTTGCGCAGATGGACGAAATGGATGCGGCCGGCGAATTCCTTGATCATGGCGACGATGTCGTTGTCGGCGCGCGTGCCGTAGGAGCCAGTGCAGAAAGTCAGGCCGTTGGCCGGGCTGTCGACGGCGTCGAGGATGAAGCGCGCGTCCTCGGCCGTCGAAACGATGCGCGGCAGGCCGTAAAGCGAAAAGGGCGGGTCGTCGGGATGGATGCACATGCGCAACCCTTCCTGTTCGGCGACCGGAATGATCTCGCGCAGGAACCAGGCGAGATTGTCGCGCAATTCCTTTGGTCCGATTGCTTCGTATTCGGCCAAGGCCTCGCGAAAACTGTCACGGTTGTAGCTGCGTTCGGTGGCGGGCAGGCCGGCGATGAGGTTGCGCTCGATCCTGTCGATCTTCTCGTCGCCGAGCTCCTTCAATCGCGCTTCTGCCTCAGCGATGCGCGCGGCGCTGTACCCGGCCTCGGCATTCCCGCGCTTCAGCACGAACAGGTCGTAAGCCGCGAAATCGATCGCGTCGAAGCGCAACGCATAACCCGTCGTCGGAAGGCGGTAAGCCAGATCAGTGCGGGTCCAGTCGACCACGGGCATGAAATTGTAGCAGATCGTCGCGATGCCGGCTTCGGCCAGCGCGCGGATCGTGTCCTTGTAGAAGCCGGCATAGCGGAGCCGTTCCGGCGAGCCGATCTTGATCGAGTTGTGGACGGGAATGCTCTCGACGACCGACCAGGTCAGCCCTGCAGCCTCGATGATCCGCTTGCGTTCCAGGATGTTTTCCAGCGGCCAGGCGCGTCCGTCATAGATGTCGTGCAGGGCCGAGACGACACCGGTCGCCCCCGCCTGCTTGACATGATCGAGTGTCACCGGATCGTCCGGACCATACCAACGCCAGCATTGTTCCATCGCCGCTTTCCTTTTCGAGAAAGCCTGAACTTATTGTTGGACCACAATGCGAGTCAAATTAAATTTCGACGATCGCCGAGCTGGTTTTGCCTGCGGAATATTCGCGCAATTCACTCTGAAGTGCTCTAAACTGGTTGTTTTCTCCAAATCTTACGATATTGTGGTCCAACAATTTAGGAGGATTGATGTCGGAAAACTCCCACGCCGTGCGCGACAATGTCGTCGCCCGCCGCGCCGGCGGCAGCTCGGCGGTCGACGCCGCGGCCGGGCGGATCCTCGACCTCATCCGCACGCGGCATCTGAATGTCGGCGACGTGCTGCCGACGGAGCGCGAGCTCAGCGAGATCACCGGCGCCAGCCGCAACACGGTGCGCGAGGCGTTGCGCACCATCCGGACTTACGGGCTGATCGAGCCCAAGCCCCGCGTCGGCGCCGTCCTGGCCGACGGGCAGAGCATCGCCATCCAGAACTTCTTTGCCGCGCATATGGATGTCTCACGCTCGTCCTTCGCCGACATCCAGGGCTTCAGGCGCATCATTGAAGTCGGCATCGGCGACCACATCGTGCTCAATGCCACGAACGAGCAGATCGAGGCGCTCGACGAAATCAATGCCCGGATCGTCGAGAGCCGCTCGATCGAAGAGGCCGCTAAGAACGATTTCAATTTTCACATGGCGCTGATCGGGCTGGCGGACAATCGTATGCTGACCGACATGTATTCCTTCCTTTCCCCGGTGATCCTGCGGATCATGACCATCGGCAAGGAAATGCGCCCGGTGCTGGCCGACACACGCGCCGCGCATGGCGAGATCATTGCCGCACTTCGCGCACGCGACAGGCTGGCCTACGCCTATCTGATGAGCCGCCATCTCGATTTCGCCCTGCGATTCCTGCCGGAAGAACCGGCTTCCGACAGTGACTGAAGGAGTTCCCGCAATGACGGATTTTGACGGCAAGGTCGCGCTGGTGACCGGGACGACCGGGATTGGTCTGGCAACCGCTATGCGCCTTGCTGCCGGGGGTGCGGCGATCGTTGCCTGCGGCATCGACCGCGCGGCCAATGCCGCGTTGAGAGCGAAGCTGCAAAGCTCCGAGGCCGGCGTGCTGGTTGTCGACATCGACGTCTCCGTTTCCGACCAGGTTCGAGACGCCGTAGCCGCCGGAGTCGAGCGTTTCGGCGGCCTCGACGTGATCGTCAATTCGGCGGCGGTCCATCCCTATGGAACCGCGACGACGACTGACTGGGAAACCTGGAACAAGGCGATGACGGTCAATGTCGGCTCAATCTATCTGACCGCCCATTTCGGCATCCCGCAAATGATCCGCCGCGGCGGCGGCGCCATCGTCAATGTCGCCTCGGTGCAAGGCTTCGCCTGTCAGCAGAACGTCGCCGCCTATGCCACGACCAAGGGCGCCATCCACACGCTGACGCGGTCGCTGGCGCTCGACTACGCGGCGGCCGGCATCCGGGTCAATTCGGTCAGCCCGGGCTCGATCCGCACGCCGATCCTGGAGAAGGCCGCGCGCGGCGAAAACGGCAGCGATGCCGACGTCGAGGAAGCCTACAGGCGCTTCGGCGCGGCGCATCCGCTTGGCCGCATCGGCGAACCGGAGGAAGTGGCGGAGCTCATCGCCTTTTTGTGCTCCTCCAAGGCGAGCTTCTGCACCGGCGCGGACTACAAAATAGACGGCGGCCTGACCGCCGGCATAGGCGTCAAGTAAAGTGATGAAGATCGGTCTTGGCCTTTACCGGGAATCGCTGACTCAGGACAATTTCCGCTTTGCCCGTCAGGCAGGCGCCACGCATATCGTTGCGCACCTCACCAAATATTTTCGCGGGCGCGATCCTTCGCTGTCCGCCGGCAGCGAGAAGGAAGGCTGGGGCGATTGCTCCACCGATGAGCTCTGGGACTATGCGGACTTGGCCGGCCTGGTGAAGACCGTGCGCGACAACGGGCTGGAAATCGCCGCGATCGAGAATTTTTCGCCGCGTTTCTGATCCGATGTCTTGCTCGACGGTCCCGATCGGGCCAAGCAGATCGAAGGCTTGAAGCGTCTGGTCCGTGACGCCGGGCGCGCCGGCATCCCCCGCATCGGCTATAACTTCTCCATCGCCGGCGTCTGGGGCTGGTCGCGCGGGCCGTTCGCGCGCGGCGAGGCCATGTCGATAGGGCTCGACCTTGCGGCCATCGATCCCGATCTGCCCCTCCCCGACGGCGTCGTCTGGAACATGCGCTACCGCGTTGGCCGGCCGGACGCCAGCCCGGTGACGGTGAGCAGCGACGAGCTTTGGCAGCGGCTTAGCGCCTTCCTGCGGGAAGTCGTTCCGGTGGCCGAAGAATCCGGCGTGGTGCTCGCAGCGCATCCCGACGACCCGCCGGCCGAAGCGCTGCGCGGCACGGCGCGGCTCGTCAACCGGCCGGAGAAATACGACCGGCTGATGGACATCGTCGATTCGTCGTCCAACGGGCTGGAGCTCTGCCTCGGCTCGCTGCAGGAGATGCCGGGCGCCGACGAGATTTACGGGCATGTCCGGCGCTTTGCCCGAAGAAAGCGGATCGGCTACATCCATTTCCGCAACGTGCGCGGCAAGGTCCCGAACTATCACGAGACCTTCGTCGACGACGGCGACATCGACATGGCCGAAATCGTTCGCATCCTGCGCGACGAAAACTATGACGGCGTCATCATCCCCGACCATACTCCGGAAATGTCCTGCGATGCGCCATGGCATGCAGGAAAGGCCTTCGCGCTCGGCTATATGCGCGCGCTGGTCCAGAACGCCGCGGCGCTGGGACCTTCCCGCACCGCCCAAGCCGCCAACATCCGGGTAGAAGCCTGAGGACTAAATCGACGCGCCTCTATGCCGACGTTCGGCATCATGTGACAGGTATCCGCAGGCGCGCGGCTGCTGTGCAGCAGCAATCCTCCCGCGGATACCGCATCAATCGTCTGATGGGGACCAGCAGAGCCGCCTCGTCCTAATCCGCGCGCCCGATCACAATCAACCGCCAGCCAGCGACCGCCGCATTGCAACTCTTCTGGAAAATGCAACGTGAAACCGACAAAAAGCAAGTTGTAGTTAGGCTCAGAAGAATTCAATTAATTTATATTTCAATTCAAATTTTACATATTAACTAACTATTAACATATCACTTAACTTTTTGATTTTTTTACGTATGGTGCCCATGAAGGGGGTAGTTTGAATATCGGAGAATGGGGCGACTTCTCCTATGCGAAAAGTTTTAGAAACTTCAAAAAGAGATTTTGAACAAGACTGCGTTACGACCAGCGGATCGGATCCGCTCCATTCCAGCCAACCTTTGACGCCCGCAAACCATGAGACCTCCCGTTTTCCCCGGTTGCAGCATCAGACTTCGACCGGGCACCCGGGCGTGAGCGCCGTGGCGAAGCTGGAAGCAGCGCCTTCCCGGCAAGACCTGCCTGCACTGCCGACGGTGCAGCTTGGCGGGCTGCCCGTCACCGTGATCGACCGGCAAGGCGCCGCCCGGCTGATGATCGCCGCTGCGCGGCAACACCGCCATGGCAGCCGTCCGTATTACTTCACCTCCGCCAACGGCGAGGTCATCGCCCAGGCTCGCGCGAAGCCCGAGATAGCCGCACTCTTCCGTCAGGCCGACCAGATCTTCGCCGACGGCCAGCCGCTTGTCCTTGCCTCGCGCCTTTTGTGCCGCACGCCGCTGCCGGAACGGGTGGCCACCACCGATCTGTTCCACGACGTGGCAAAGCTAGCCGAAAACGAAGCGGCGACCTTCTATCTGCTGGGATCGACGGAGGCCGGGAACGCCAAGGCCGTTGCCGCCATCAGGGCCCGTTATCCGCGCCTGCGCATCGTCGGCCACAGCCACGGCTATCTCACCGGCGACGCGCTCGAGAAGAAGCTCGATGAGATCAACGCGCTTGCGCCGGACATATTGTGGCTGGGTCTCGGCGTTCCGCGCGAGCAGATTTTTGTCCGCGATTTTGCGTCGCGACTCTCGAATGTCGGCGTGATCAAGACCTCCGGGGGACTCTTCGATCATATCGCCGGCAAGGTCCGGCGTGCGCCGTTCTGGGTCCAGAAGGCCGGCTTCGAATGGCTGTGGCGCATGCTGATGGAGCCGCGCCGGCTCTTCTGGCGCTATTTCACCACCAATCCCCGCGCCCTCTATGCTCTCCTGAGGTATTCGCAATGACCGCCGAACATTCACTTCGTCCGCTGCCGGCGGGAACCGATACGGAGATCGCCATCGTCGGCGGCGGGCTCTCCGGGACGCTTGCCGCGACCTTGCTCGGCCGGTCGGGCTACCGCGTCACGCTGATCGACCGCCACCCCGTTTTTCCGCACGAGTTCCGCGTCGAGAAGATCGCCGGCGACCAGATCGACAAACTGCGCCGGATCGGTCTCCTGGACAGCCTTTCCGCGGCGGCCGCGGCATTCGACGAGATCGTCAACGTGCGCAAGGGGCGGGTGCTCGACCGCACGCGCGCCCGTCACTACGGCATCTTCTACGACGACCTCGTCGCGGCGATGCGGGCCGAACTGCCCAAGACCGTACGCTTCGTCGCCGGCAGGGTGAGCGCGGTGGAGGCCGGGCCAGAGCGGCAGCGTGTGTCGATCATCGGGCAGCCGGATGTGACGGCTCGCCTCCTTGTGCTCGCCACAGGCATGGGGGACATCCTGCGGCGTGACGTTGGCATCGAGCGCCGGTTCGTCCACCAGCGGCAATCGCTGACTTTCGGGTTCAATGTCCGGCCGGCGGACGCAAGTGCCTTCAAGCATCCGGCACTGACCTATTACGGCGAACGCGTCTCCGACGGGATCGACTACCTGAACTTTTTCCCGGCCGGCGGTGTTACCCGCGCCAATCTCTTTGTCTTCCGGGAGCACACCGACCCCTGGGTCAAGGCGCTGCGCGACCGCCCTCGCGAAACGCTCGTCGAAACGCTTCCCGGACTTCTCAAGACATTCGGCGACTTCGAGGTCATCGACCGTGTCTCGAGCTGGGTCACCGACATCACCGTCGCCGAAAATTGCAAGCGCGACGGCGTAGTCCTGATCGGAGACGCTTACCAGACGTCCTGTCCGGCCGCCGGAACAGGGGTCAGCCGGCTGCTTACCGATGTGGAGCGCCTGTGCATGGTGCACGTGCCGCAATGGATGGCCTCGCCCGGCATGGCGGCGGCAAAGATCGCCGCCTTCTATGATGATCCCATGAAGCTGGCGATGGATGAGCGGGGGCTCGAGCTGGCGAGTTTCCGCCGCAGCCTGACCATCGACACCGACCTGCGCTGGCGCGCGCGCCGGCAGGCTCACTTCAGCCGCCGCCGCATCCTGCATGAGATCGACAAGTTCAGCCCGAGCTTTGCCGCCAGGCTGCGCGGTCTCAAACGGCCGACGGTGGAAGCCGTCACCTGATCGCGGCCGATCGGCCGGCTCATAGCGGTCGAAGGCCGTCCTTGCATCGACCTGCGCGGCCCGGTTTGGGACCAGCAACGAGTATTTTGAAGCGGGTCAGGGATTCGGTGCGCTTCAATCTTTCAGATGTCAGGACGACTCTGCGGCCTCATCGGGGGCCGGCTGCACCATAACGGCAGAAGGCTTGGCCTTCCTGACATGCGCCGCCTCCAGGATACGCCGCGCCAGCACCTTGGCTGCCGGCATTTTCTCCACCGTCAGATGTGCCGCATAGCCGAGCGGACTCCCCGCCCGGTAGATTTGCCACATCGGTGAAGGCCGGCCGCCGAAGACGCGCTTGTAGGGCTCGTCGCCGATGGTGAAATCGAGATGGTGATCGCCGCGCTCGATGCAGTCGCGGGCGATCTGCTCGAACATCAGGCTGCCGATCGACTGCTTCCTGTAGCCGGCCTCGTCGAAGCCGCCGAGAATGACCAGCAGCGAGCCGCGGTGCTCAAGCCCGAGCGCGCCGGCGATCGGCCGGCCGTTCATCCAGAATGCGTAGGTGCGGGCGAAGCCGCCGCATCCTTCGTTGGCAACGGCCAGATAGAAATCGAAATACGAGGGCAGTTGCAAAAGATCGGCGGGGCCGTTGCTGCCGTCGAAGCGTTTGCCGCGATAGAGCTTGAGGGCATCGAATGTCGTGCTGATGGCGGCCGGGCCGTCGACGCATTCGAAACGCGCCTCGCCCATCCGGTTGAGCTGCCGGGATTTCTTGTCGAGTTCCTTGCGATAGGACTGGTCCAGCCGATGCTCGCGCCAGCCGGCGAATGTCGGCTCCAGCTTGCTGGAATAGGCGCTCATGCCCATGCTGTCGCGCTTGTCGACGCCAAGCAGGCGCTCCATCGCCAAGGAGCGGTCCGCCAGCTTGCCGATGCGCAGGAGATCGTATGGCTGCAGATACTTGCGAATGGCGGCGACCGTGCGGTCGTCGGCAAGGATGCGGGAGAAAGTTTCCTCGTCGGCGACCGGCGAGACATAATCCGAAACCCGCATGTCCGCGAATTCAACGACCTTCAGCAGCGTGTACCGGCGCCTCACCAGAGGCAGGACCATCGCGAGCTTTCCGCTCGCACGCACGCGAACGACGATGACCAATGGCGTGGCGGCGCCTTGCCGCACGAGCCTCTCATCCAGTTGCGCGAGCCAAATCGGATGCTGAAAAGCCGTCGCCGCCGAACTGGCGAAGAGCTCGGCGTATTCCTTCGAACGGAAATCGAACGCATCCTCGGCAGTGACTTCAAACATGTGATCCGAACCGGCGGGGCTGCGGCTTATCGACGACGTCTTGCGTCTCAGGTCAAGATCGATCGCCGGGATTGTTGGAATCTTGGTATATGCGCAAAATGCTAATGTTGCGTTGCACAGGGATCAGGCGCGTCCGCCGAAAGACCGGTTCGGTATCGCAAGGCAGGAAATTCCCCTGGCAGGCGAAGTCGAACTTCGCACGTAACCTCGATGTAAGCATTTTCGGCCAGTCTCTCGTTCCTCATTGTTGGAAATCCGAACAGGACATAGTCGCGCAAGACATGCTGGCGATCGAGGTCATCGTTCCGCAATCGGCGCCCCGCCATTGGCAGCAGGTCGCCATCGAGCGGCTGGAGGCGGACGGCCACGATGTCGCCGTTCTGCATCAGCCCGGGCCCGCAAGCTGGCCGGCCGCGGCAAAGGCCGCCTTCCGGTTCGAGCAACGTCTTTTCCGCCGGCGAGGGCCCCTTCTCGGCTCCGCGGTGCAAGCGATCCAGGCCCGGCCCGGCAACCGCCCTGCCGCGCTGAGGCTCGATCTTGCCGGCGATGCGGCCCTGTCGAATGTTCCGACCATCGGCCTTCGCTTCGACGGATCCAGCGCCGATCTCCAGGCAGCAATTGCCGTCGCGGCCGGCAGGCTGCCGGTGATCGAGGCCGTGCTCGACAGGAAGAAGGTGGTGGGCCAGGCGCGACCGATGGTCGACAAGCGCGAATCCACGGCGCTCGGCACCGAGGACGTGTTCGCCCGCGCCATCACTCTGGTCCAGTCGCTCACTCGCGCGTTCGCCGCGGACCGGCTGCCACCGGAGACAGTTGCTGAAATCCGGGGGCGTGGCGAGCGAGGCCGGTTCACATCCGCCTATCTCGGCGCAGCGCTTCCGCGGCTCGGCCGGGAAGCGCTTCGGCGCGCACGCTTCCGCCACGCGCATTGGCGTGTCGGCTATCGCTTTACCGATGCGCCGGGCGTCGCCGACATGGGCAAGCTCGGCACCGACTGGTCGGTGCTGCCGGACCCGGGCGATCATTTCTATGCTGACCCGTTCCCCTTCTGGTGGCAGGGCCGGCCCTTCGTGTTCGTCGAGGATTATCCGCACGCGACCGGGAAGGCCGTCATCTCCGTTGTTCCGTTTGATTCAAGCGGCGTTCCTGAAAAGCCTCGGGTCGTGTTGGAGGAAGCCCACCACCTCTCCTACCCGCAAGTGTTCGAGCGCGACGGCGCGATCTGGATGCTGCCGGAGGCGAGCGCCGGCGGCAGGCTCATGCTCTACCGCGCCTCGGACTTCCCGGACCGTTGGAGTCCTGAGACGGTGCTGGTCGAGGGCGAGATTTCCGATGCCACCTTGTTCGATCATGAAGGCATGCTCTGGCTGTTCGCCACGGATCGGGACGGTCATGGAAGCTCTTCCGACACGCTGGTGGTTTTCTCGGCTCCCGCGCTCGCTGGCCCGTGGCGGCCGCATCCGGTGAACCCGATCCTGATCGACCTTCGCATGGCCCGCCCCGGCGGAGCCTTCGTCCGCGACCGCGAGGGCCGCGTGCTTCTTCCCGTCCAGGACGGGACGCTGGGTTATGGCGGCGGGCTGGGCTTGTCCGAACTGCTGGAACTCAACCAGCATGCGGTGCGGCTGTCGGCGCCCCGGCCGATCGATGCCGCCGGCGACTGGCCCTATCCGAAGATCCACACGCTCAACCGGGCGGGCCGCCTGGAGGTGATCGACGGGATCGCCGCCGCGCGGAAGTAGCCAGAGACCGTTTCGAAACTCGCTCTGCGAGTCATATGAAGGTGTCTTTCGAGAACCGGAGCGGAGCGTACCTTGAATACGTGAGCACCGGCCTACGCCGGCCGTAGCCTTAACTGCCACGATCACTCATGAGTGCTTCGGCCGGCGAAGGCCGGAAGCGCAGAGAACGCCTGCAGATGGCCGTAGGAGTAGAGTTTCCAAATGGGCTCTCAGGCAAGAAGTAGCGCCTCGTAGCCTGCGCACATCCTGGCCGGCGAATATTTGTCCCGCAGCCGCCGTCCGGCCGCCGAAAGCCTGGCCTTGAATTCCGGCCGCGCGAACAGATCGCCAAGTCCCCTGGCCATGCCGGCGGCGTCGGCCTCGACGAACAGCGCGGCAGGTGAGCCGTCCTCCGCGGTCAGCACCTCTCGCATGACGTCGAGGTTGCTCGCAACGACCGGCAGCCCCGAAATGGCCGCTTCGACGCAGGCGAGGCCGAAGGTCTCGGTCATCGAGGCAGACGCGTAGGCGTCGCCGGCCGCAAGAAATTCGAAGATGCGCGCCGGCGCAATCTCGCCGACGAGATGCAGCCGGTCGGCGACGCCGCGGCTTTCGGCAAAGGCGACGAGCGCCTCGCGCTCCGGCCCGGCGCCGGCGAGCGCCAGATGGACGTCGGGCAATCGATCGAGCGCCCCGACTAGCGCAATCTGGTTCTTCATGCGCGTCAGCCGGCCGGACGAGACGGCCAGCGGTACGTTCTGCGGCAGGCCAAAGGCGGCACGTGCCGCAGCCTTGTCGAATTCCTCATCAGGTGAGGGAACGCCGTGATCGATGCGGTGGAGACGCCCCCGATAGGATTGCGGATAACGATCGAACTGCGCTTCGGTCCAGCCGGAATTGACGACATTGGCCTGGTAAAGGCCGACCATGCCCATCAGCTTGTCGATCTGGGACAGCAGACCCATGACGCCCTTGCTGTGCGGGGCGCCGCTCTGGTTTGCGACGATGTGCTTGACGCCGGCCAGCCGGGCCCCGATCGTGCCGAAGATGTTGCCATAGTGCTGATAGGTAATCACCGCATCGGGACGTGCCGCGCGCAGATATTGCGTCAGCCCTATGGTCGCCCGGATTTGCCCGGGCAATCCGCGCGGGCGTTCCGTCAGGATGAAATCCGCATTGGGATCGCGGTCATAGGCATCGGTCTTGCGATACATGAAGACCGTGCGCACCGCGTGCCCGCGCGCCCGCAATCCTTCGCCCACCATGTCGGAGATACGTTGCGCGCCCGCGGCTTCAGCCTGGGTCTGCACCTGGATGATCTTCACGTGCGCCCTCTCAGGAGCAGGTGGGGCACGAGACCGATCCGGTCAAAAGACAAGCCGAGGATCGATGGGTTGATGCCGATTCTGCGCCGGGCGATCAACACCCCGAACGCCGTCCAGGCGATGACGGTTCCGGCAATGCTGAGCGCAGCGCCCACAGGCCCGAGGTAATAGGTTGCCACCGCGGTCACGCAGAGCCCGACGACGTTGACGACGACAAGCACCTTGAACAGCGCGTGCTGGAGACCGGTCAGCTGCAGCAGGATTTCGATCGGGCCGCAGGCGGTGCCGAAAGTCGCGCCTATGCCAAAGATGACGAGCGTCGCCCTCATGGTCGGCGTCGCATAGGCCGGATTGAAGATCGACAGGATGAAGTTGCCGAATATCCAGAAGGATGCCAGCACGCACAGCGCGATGACCGAGCCGCCAAGCGCGGCGAGGCTGGTGATGCGCTGAACGTGGGCCCTGTCGCCGCTGTAGAAGGCCCCCGATATCTGCGGCGCCAGCGCCTGGTTGATGCCGTTGAGGGCAAGGGTCACGAAGCGCGTGGTCCGGTCCGCCACGAAGATCGCGCCTGCTGCCTCGGGCCCCAGGATCATCGCCACGAGCAGCGTGCTTACCTGGCCGAGAGCGGGTGGCAGCGAGGTGACGCCCCACAGGCCGAGCGTCACGGTCTTGAATTCCTGCTTTTGCCCTTCCGTGAGACCGCCGCGATCGGCACGCGCCGTGTCGCGCACCAGGACAATTGTTTGCGGGACGACCGAAAGGATGAGCAGCAGTGCCGTCAGATATGTCGCGGCGACCGCATCGATCTTCACATGCATGAGGTGCAGCGCCGCAACGGCGGCAATTGTCGCCGCGCGCCAAATGATGTCCCGCGGCAACAGGCCGGATATCAGCGCGTTCTTGGCCCTGAAAGCGCCGGAGGTAAACTCCGACCAGCCGAGCGAGAACGACAGCACCGCGGCCGCCACGCACAGCGGCAGCCATTCCGGCGTTCCCCTGCCGATGAAGGGCACGAATCCTACCACGATCATGAGCATGCTGGTGCCGATAAGCCCGGCCAGCGCCACGAGAATAGCGCGCGCCATCAGCGCGTGAGCCGAGCCGAGATCGCCCAACCCGGCATATTGGGGCCAGAACCTGAGCACGGTGCTCTGCTGGCCTACCGAAGCGAAGAAAGAAACCAGGCTCGCGCCGGCATAGGTGGCGCTGTAAAGGCCGAACTCGCGTTCGTTCGTCACCATGGCCACGGCCACGAACATCAGGAAGGACAGGCCCGCGCTGGCAAGCTTGATGATGCCGGCAACGGCGCCACTCCTGGCAAGCGCCGTGATCGACATGCGCATGTCGGTCGCCGGGCTGGCCGCTGCCCCCGGGGCGGCCTCGCGGTTCCCTGTATTGTCCTTCAACGTCGCCTCCTGAGACGATCGGCGATGGGCCTACCCCGCACCTACGACGACGCTCAAAACCCGATCCTGCATAAGCAAAATGCCGCAATCGCGCCAGCGCGAACGCTTCGCATGGTTACCGGCACCGCCCGCGCCGAACGCATCGTCACGCCACCACCCTTAACGGATGGCTAACGATAATCCTTAATAATGTGGAGACGAGTGAGGTCGTGAGGTCGCGGCTCTCAACGAGGAACATTGATGAAGCCAGCCAGGATCGACGAGCGCACTCTTCCGCCGCTGTTCGACATAGGTGCCGTATGGGCCATTCTTTGGGCGCGTCGCTTGATGGTGCTTGCCATCGCCGGCGCGGCATTGCTGTTGGCGCTATCCTATCTTGCGGTGACCAAACCGAGCTATACGGCGACGGCCTCGATACTGATCGACCCCCGCGACACGCGCGCGACCAATTTCAACAACGTGCTTCCGGGGATCGGCTCCGACAGCGCCGCCATCGCCAGCCAGGTCTTCGTCATCCAGTCGCCTGACCTGCTCGGCGCCGTCTTCAAAAGCCAGAAGCTCGACAGCGATCCCGAATTCTCCGGCGTCGGCCTGACGTCGCACCTGTTGTCGCTGTTCGGAGTCGGCGCGACCTCGTCGCAGGACGCTGCCTTCAAGCGCTTCCAGGGCAAGGTGTCGGTGGAGCGCGAAGGGCTGACCTACGTCATCAATGTCAGCTTCACGTCGCCGTCGCCGGAAAAGGCCGCGCGCATCGCCAATGCCATCGTCGACCAGTACCGGGCAGGTCTCGTGGGAGAACGCGAGACCGCCAACAGCGACGTGAATACGCTGCTCACGGACAGGATCTCCGGCTTGCAGAAGGACGTCAGCGTCGCCGAGCGGGCGGTCGAGGATTTCAAGACGAAACATAATATTGTGAATTCGACGGATGGCGGCACGCTGCAGTCGCAGCTCGATCAGCTCACGTCGCAGCTGATCGCCGCCCAGGGCGACGCCGATCAGGCCAAGGACCGCTACAACCAGGCGCTGGCTGCGGGAAATTCGCCGGCCGGTCTCGCCAAGCTTGCGGACGTTCTTACCTCCACCTCGGCCATCAAATTGCGCGACGACTACAACCAGCGCGCCACCGAGCTTGCCAGCCTGCAGACCATGTACGGGCCGCGTCACCCGACCATCGGACGGCTTCAGTCCGAGCTGGAGCGGTTGAAGCGGCTGATGGCCGCCGAGGCGGATCGCATAAGGCAGCAGTTGAAGGCCAGCTACGACCTTGCCGTGCAGAATGTCGGGAAGCTGCAGGACAAACTCGAAGCCCTGCGCCAGCAGTCGACGAACTCGAACGTCGCGCAGGTGCAGCTCAGGCAGCTGGAATCGAAGGCCCAGGCGACCCGCGCGGTGCTCGATGACTACCTCAAGCGCGCGCAGGAAACGTCGCAGATGCAGGGCGTGCAGACCTCCGAGGCGCGCAAGATCGGCGTGGCATCGCCGCCTGTACAGCCGACATGGCCGAAGCCGGTCCTGCTTCTCTTGGTGAGCGCGGTTCTGGGGCTCCTCGCCGGATGCGGCCTCGCTCTGGCGCTTGGTCCGCTCCCGCGGCCGCAAGAGGATCCGCTGGCACCGAAGGATGTCGCGTCGGAGCCGGTCGCGGACCGCAAGGAAGGCTCGCCTGCCAGCCCCCGGCCATTGCCGATGCCGGCCAATTTCGGCGAATACCGTCTGCCCGGCGTCGCCGGCGGGACCGCCTATTCCAACATCAAGGCGATCAGGAAGCAGCTGTTCCAGACCGGAAACGAAACGCTGTCGCTCGACGTGTTGAAGATCATGCGGCAGATGGTCCTGCACCTCAACGACCATGGCAAACCCTTTGTCATCCTCGTGTCTTCGATCCGCAGCAGTTTCGAGGCACGGATCGCAGGCGCGATGCTGGGGATCGGCATGCAACGGGCCGATCAGAATGTGCTGATAGTGGAAATCGGCGATCATCTGTCCAACTCGACGACAGACGGAGCCGGATTGTTCATCGATGGCGCGACCGGCCTGCAGACGGTCGTGTGCAGCTCCGTGACGGAGAAAGGTCCCGGCGTTGTGGATCGCAGCACCTTCCCCGGCATTCTGGCCGAGGCAGGGAGCGCGTTCGATTTCGTGCTCGTGATCGCGCCTTCGTTCAATGAGAACGGCTGGAATCCGGAACTTTTCGCCAAAGCCGACCTTGCGCTTCTGGCACTCGGCCAGTCCGAGCAACCTTCGGAAGCCGCCAGGCTGCTCGCGCAAAAATTCGGCGCCGGCCAGATCGGCCGCAGCGCCACTCTTGTCGTCGCTCCGGACAGCGCGAAGCCGGCCGGGGCGACCGACGGACCGCGAGCGGCCGGCGAACAGCGCCGCAGCGCCGCCCGGGGATAGACAGTGGAGGCGGTGGACCGATGACATGGCCGCCCAACGTGTCGCGGCGGCATGCGCTGGTTCTTGCCGCCGGAGCCGTTCTCGCCACCTCCCCTCTGCCACGGTCCGCCGCGCTGGCGGCGGCCGATGCCCGTGTACCATCGCGTGGCTTCAACCTTCCGGGATGGCTCGATCGCGACGGTGGGTCTGCTCCCGCCGCGGCCACGCTTGAAAAGCTGCGCCAATCGGGGTTCGAAACGATCCGGCTGCCGGTAAACGCCGATTTCGTCTCCAGCGGCGACCCGGCAACGCTTCGCCGCATCCAGAACGGGATCAGGGACCTTGTCGGCTTCGGCTTTTCGGTCCTCCTCGACATGCATCCCTCGGGCGAGCTGGTGGCGGCTTTCCGAAACGATCCCGAAGCCGCGGGCGAAAAGGTGCTTCAGGCCTGGACGGCCCTGCGCGTCGTCGTTGCCGATCTGCCGGCGCAATCGGTCTATCCGGAGCTGCTGAACGAGCCACCGATGGAACAGACCAACTGGCTGGCGTTGCGGGAGCAGATCGCCGCGACGCTGCGAGCAAGCTGTCCGCTCCACACGCTGGTCTGGGGACCGGCACGGTTTCAGGGCATCTGGGAAATCGCCGACACGCCGCCGCTCGCCGACGACAATCAGATTGCCGCCGTTCACTACTACGCGCCCATGGCATTTACCCATCAGTGCGAGAACTGGGATGCCTCGCCGCTCGCCCGTATTGCAAACCTGCCCTTTCCCGCAAGCAAGGAAACGGCGTCGGTGAACCGGCTGCTTTCCAAATTGCGCGCGGCGGGCGACGAAGAGGCCGCCAAGCTCGTTGAGGACGAGTTGTCGGCGCCTTGGACGGAGGCGCGGATCGCCCAGGATTTTGGCGGTCTGGCGCGCTGGTCCACGACCCACGGCTGTCCGGTTATGCTCAACGAATTCGGTGTGCTCAATTTCTGCGTGGATGTCGAAAGCCGCGCGTCCTGGGTGCGCGCCGTGCGCAAGGCGGCGGAAGCGAACCATGTCGCATGGACCTACTGGGAACTCGATCAGGGTTTCGGCTTCATCAGGAGCAGGCAGAGCATCGAAGGGTTCGACGGCGCGATGATTGCCGCGCTGCTCGGAGGTTAGCGGGACGTGGACGACAGGCGCCATAAACGCTTGCTGGGGCAAGCAATGACCGGAGCGGGCCAGCGATGAGCATGACGCAGGCCTATTCGCCTGCCCAACTAGGCGCGCCGCGCCGCGATACGCCCGAAGCCCGGCTGCATGTCGGCACGGCCTTGCTTGTCGTTGCGCTCGCGGTCTCCTCCTTTGCCGTGTGGACCCCGTTCGGGGTAGCCGCGACCTTCGTGCTGACGCTGATGATTGCGAACGCAATGCCTTCGGGCGTGCCCGTGCTGATCATCTGCGCCTTCCTCTACCAGAACCTCGTGGTCGCCTGGTTCACCCCATACATTCCCGACAACGACACGTTCGACGCGCTGCGCGGCACCAACTTCATCATCCTGATGACCGCGTTCGGCATCTTCCTGGCTGCCTCGTTTCAGTACCGCGTCCGCGCGCTGACCGAATTGCGCCCGTGGCTGCTGCTGAGCATGGTGCTATGCGGAACGGTTTGCTTCTATTTCGCGCTCGGCGTCGTGCATGGCGGCCCGAAGGACGCGGTCGTCTATTTCCGCAATACGGTCACGCCGCTTGCCTGCTTTCACGTCGCGGTCCTCGCCGCCAGCCTCTATCCCGTCGACCTGCGCAAGAGCATGCTCTGGCTCGGCGCCGGCGCGATCGTCTATGGTTATGCGGAACTGACCTTCACGATGGATTTCCTCGGCCTCTTCCATGGTGACCAATATGTCGAGCGCAGCATATCGCGGCAGGTCGAGACCGGCGTGTGGGAAAAGGCGCTCCAGGAAACGGGTTTCGTTTACCGCGGGATCGAGGACGTGATGACCACGACCTTCTTCAACACGCCGCTGTTCAAAGACATCCTGCCCAGCGTCTTCCGCATCGGCGGGCCGAACTTCCATCCGATCAGCTACGCTTACGCCTTGAGCATCATTTCGGCCTGGCTCCTCTTCAAGGGACGATGGTTGCTGCCTCTCGCGGCCTTGCCGCTGCTGCTCGTCATCGGCTCCAAGGGAGCGACCTTCACGCTCTTCGTCGCGATTGCCGCGCGGCTCATCTACCGCCCTTCCCGCGCCGGTCTGGCGCTCCTGGCCGTGATGGCCCTGGCCGTGGTCTGGACGACCGCGGCGATCGCCTATGGCGCCACGCATGGCGACTATCACGTCCTCGGCCTGATTGCCGGCATGCGCGACTTCCTGGCTAACCCGCTAGGCCAAGGACTGGGTCTCGGCGGCAACCTGTCGAGCACCAGCATCAATCTCAACTGGCAAACCGCTCAGGCCGAGGGTGCCGCCTCCGTGCCGGTCGAGAGCGCGGTCGGTGTCATGCTTTACCAGATGGGCGTAGGCAGCCTCGTCTTCTTCGGCTTCCTGGCGGCGCTGGCCGTGGCATTGCGGCGCCAGCTTATCCAAACCGGCGACCCGGATTTCCTGTTCTGCTTTGTCGGCATCGTTACCATATCGGCCAACGCGGTGCTGCAGGAGGAGGCGTTTTACTCCCCTCTCGCCCTCGCCTTCTGCCTTTTGCTCGTGGGCGTCTCGCTGGGAACACGCTGGCGCATGGCCGCGGCTGCAAGAGCCGAAGCAGCGGGCTGAGTATCGGATCGGCTGGATTCAAGGCCAGCTTCGCGACTTCGTTCAGGAACCGAACAGCACCATCTCGGTGAACGTCAGGTCTCCCGGCGAAGGCGATTTCGGGCCCTTGAAATACTTGATGCCCTTCTTCGGAAAATACCTGCCGGACAGACCGGGAACCGGGGCCATCGCATCGACGAGGCAAACCAGCTGCCCGCGCCGCAGGAGAAAGCGCCCCACGGCCCCGGCGCAACGGACCAGATCCGCGTGGGAGCGGCAGTAGACGACCTGGCAGCACGGAATGAGACCATGCAATATCCGGCGCGGCTTCAGCACAAGGGGCAACGCCAAGCCGTCGCAGATGCAGATCAGCGACAGGCAGCCCAGCGCGGCATGCTCGAGCAGTATGTATCTTTCATTGTCGGTGAGCTCAGCCATTTCGGCGAGGTCCGCACGGGCATCCAGCACGCGGTCCGGGCGCAGCATCGCGTTCAGGACGGGAAAGAAGGCGACCTGTCCACCGGAAAACAGGCGAAACCCGAATGCCTTGTTGAGCCTCACTGTCCCCGGCGATGGCGAAATATTGGTGTAGACCACGTCCTTGCGCATGATGACCGTCGCGATCATCCTGCTGGCATAAGGTCGGAACTCCGCATCCACGGACCAACTCGATAGATTGCAGCGGATTTCGTCGCCGTCCACACTCCTGTGCCTGGCATAGAGCGTAAGCACGGCGCCGACGACCCGGCCCGACTTCTCGAGGACGAAACCATAGCGCGGAAAATCGGCGACCGCGGGCCGCCGTGACAGGCGGGTCAGCGCCTCTATCCAATAGCCGTGGCTGCGTTCCGGAAAGCCCCTGTGCAGGCAGTCCGCCACGCCTGCCCAATCTTCCTCGTCGAAGGGTCGGCAGCCGACACCGGGAGGAAATGCACCGAGAACCGCCATGGTCGACTCAAGAAAAAAGGCACACAATATGGTCGAGGTCCGTATTATCCTGACGATCGATTACTAACGAATTACACGGCCATCGACGCGAATTTTATTGGCCGTATTCGGCGATGCCGTATCGCGCCCCTTGCGTACAACCATCAGGCCAAGCTTTACAACCTTTCCAGCGGTTAAGAGTTGCAGAATTAACCGATGTTTCTTCCTGCGTGATTTCTGGACAGAACCGTCGCACGGTTTCCTGGATTGCCCGAAGGCAGGCCCTTCGCGACCAAGCTTCACGCGCCGGCGCAACGGCCTGCACCCTGGCGCCGGAGCCCGACTGCAGTCGACCCGAGGAGGGACCGGGGCCTTCGCTGAGCTTCGCGCAGCCGAGCAAGCCGGTTCGGCCCGACGGACAAAATTTCTACCCGGCCCCGCTTGTACCGAAATCTCATATGTGAATATAATCTTCACAAGAGAAGATTTGGGGAGGATCGACCGCGTCTGGCTCCGGCCTTGTCCGGATGGCGCGGCCCATTCTCCGGCAGCGGACGAACAGGATAATGACCAGCTTCCCGCCCACCGTCGGCGTCGCTTCGACACGCCCTTCCGACATGCCGGCCGATCACGCCGAGCTGCCGGTGTGGAACGCCGAAAACTGGTTCTATGAGGATTGGCCGGTCGGCCAGAAGATCCGCTCGCTCCGGCGCACCATGGCCGAAGGCGACTGCCATCTCTTCAACACCCTGGTGCTCGATATCCACCCCTATGTGCAGGACCAGATGTTCGCCGAGCGCGAAGGCATTTTCGGCAAGCGTCTGGTAGCGGGCGCGTTCGTCTTCTCCGCCGGGCTTGGACTCGTCGCCACCAATTGCGTCAACGCCTTTTCCTACGGCTACGACAAGCTCCGCTTCATCAAGCCGGTCTTCATCGGCGACACCATCTATTCGATCCGCACCAACATGGAGAAGCGGCCCCGCTACAAGGACATGGGGCTGATCCGCGCCAGCTACGAAGTGTTCAAGGGCGAAGGCGAGCTGGTGCTCTACTGCGAGCACTTGCAAACCGTGAAATACAAGAACCCGGCCGACTTCGCCGGCAAGACGGAGAAATGATCATGGCCGCCGACCTGCCGCTGTCCGGCCTTGTCGTTGTCGACATGAGCCAGTTCCTGTCGGGACCTTACTGCTCGCTGAGGCTGCTCGATCTCGGCGCCCGCGTCATCAAGATCGAGCGGCCCGATGGCGGCGACCTGTCGCGCCGGCTCTATCTCAGCGACACCGAGATCGGCGGCGATTCCACCATCTTCCACGCCATCAACCGGGCCAAGGAAAGTTTTGCCGTCGACCTGAAGAACGAGGACGACCTGCAAGCGTTGCGCGGGCTGCTCGCGAAAGCCGATGTGCTGATCCAGAATTTCCGGCCCGGCGTCATCGAGCGGCTCGGCCTCGACTATGAGCATGTGCGCACGCTCAACCCGCGCCTGGTCTACGCCTCGATCAGCGGCTATGGCGAGGAAGGCCCGTGGGTGAAGCGTCCGGGCCAGGACTTGCTTGCCCAGGCGCGCTCTGGCGTGATGTGGCTGAACGGTGACGAGGATCAGGGTCCGGTGCCGTTCGGCCTGGCGATCGCCGACATGCTGGCGGGTGCCGCCTGCGCGCAAGGCATCCTCGCAGCACTTGTCCGGCGCGGCATCACCGGCCAAGGCGGCCATGTCGAAACCAGCCTGTTCGAGGCGCTGATCGATTTCCAGTTCGAGGTGCTGACGACCCACCTCAACGACGGCCGACGGCTGCCGCGCCGCTCGTCCTTCCGCAGCGCCCACGCCTATCTGGCGGCGCCCTACGGCGTCTATCCGGCGAAGGACGGTTTCCTGGCGATCGCCATGACGCCGATCCCGAAACTGGCCGACCTGCTCGAGATCGAGGCGCTGGCACCCTACCGCGACCAGCCGTCGACCTGGTTCACGGCGCGCGACGAGATCAAGGCGATCATCGCGCAACGCATCGCGCAGAAGCCGGTCGACGAATGGCTGGCGATCCTCGAGCCCGCCGACATCTGGTGCGCGAAGATCCTGAACTGGAAGGAGGTGCTGGAGAGCGACGGCTTCAGGGCGCTCGACCTGTTGCAAACCGTGACGCGCGAGGACGGTGTTGCGATCCACACCACCCGGTCGCCGCTGAGGGTCGACGGCGTGCGCGCCAAAGTCGATCGGGCAGCGCCGCGCGTCGGCGAGCACAGTGCAAAAATCCGCGCGGAGTTTGGTCTGTGACCGCGCTCAAGGGTATGACCTGGAACCATCCGCGCGGCTACGATCCGATGGTGGCCTGCTCCAGGCTTTGGCAGGAAAAGACCGGCGTTTCGATCGAATGGGAGAAGCGCTCGCTGCAGGATTTCGAATCCTTCCCGGTTGAGGAACTTGCCCGCGCCTATGACTTGATCGTCATCGATCATCCGCATGTCGGCCAGATCACCGGCGAAAAATGTCTGGCGCCTCTCGACGTGCCGGGCCGCGAGAAGGAGCGCGAGGCGCTCGCGAAGGCAAGCGTCGGCCGATCCTTCCCAAGCTACACCTGGCAGGGGCGGCAATGGGCTTTTCCGATCGATGCCGCGACCCAGGTGCAGGCCTGGCGACCCGACCTGATCGAGGCCGCGCCGACGATCTGGACCGAGGTGCTGGAGCTTGCTGAGCAGGGCCGCGTGCTCCTGCCGCTCAGGCCGCCGCACTCGCTGATGTGCTTCTTCACGCTTGCCGCCGATCTCGGCCGGCCATGTGCCGTCGAAGGATCGGGCGATCTGATCGATGCCGAGACCGGCGAAACCGTCGTCGAAATGCTGCGTGAGATCGCGGCGCTCGTCGACCCCGAATGCCTGACGATGGACCCGATCGCGGTGTTCGAAAAGATGGCCGAGCCCATCTCGCGCATCGCCTGCGCGCCGCTGATCTACGGCTACGTGCCCTATGCGACAGGCGGATTCCGCCCGAACCGGCTTTTCTTTTGCGACATGCCGTCCGTGGGCGGCAATGGCCCGATCGGCTCCGCCCTCGGCGGCACAGGCATCGCCGTGTCGGCCTTCTCCGCCGCCAGCAAGGAAGCGACCGACTTCGCCTACTGGATCGCCAGCGGCGATGTGCAGCGCGGCCCCTATGCCGCCGCTGGCGGCCAGCCCGGCCATGCCGCCGCCTGGGAGGACGAGGCCGTCAACGCCGCGACAGGCGACTTCTATCGCGCCACGCGGGCAACGCTGGAAGGCGCCTGGGTGCGCCCGCGCCACGACGGCTACATGGCATTCCAGCAGGCCGCCTCCGACCGCCTCAACGATGGTCTGGCCGGCAGGCAGGACGCACGCCGCGTCGTCGCCGACATCAATCGCCTGTTCCGGGAGAGCTTCGCGCCGGCCGCCGCCGGCTAATGCATCTCGCTCGACCGCGCAGCAGAGTCGGGCTTACAGCCGCCACAGCTTCTTCGCGTTGCCGGAGAGCAGCTTCGCGCGCTCGGTCGCGCTCGCGCCGGCGATCAGCGCATGCGTGGCCGCCACCCAGCCGAGCAGCCCGCCACCTATTTTGCAGACCGGCCAGTCGCTGCCCCATACGACGCGGTCCCAGCCGAAGCTGCCGATCGTGTGCTCGACATAGGGCCGCAGCGTCTCGGCGGTCCAGGTCGCTGGATCGGCATAGGCGACGACGCCCGAAATCTTGCCCACGACATTGGGGCGCCGCGCGATCGCGGCGATCTGCTCGCGCCAAGGGTGCTCGGCCCTGTCCTTGATGTCGGGCACGCCGCAGTGATCGAGAACGAACTGCACGTCCGGCGCCAGATCGACCAGCGCGATCGCTTGGCTCATCTGCCGCGGCAGGACGCAGAGATCGAAGGTCAGCCCGCTGCCGGCGATACGCTTGATGTTTTCACGGAAAAGCGCGCCCTCGGAAACGTCGTCGGGCACGACATGCAGCACGCGGCGGAAACCTTTCACGAAGGGATCGGCCTTCACCTTGTCCAGCCAGGCAGCGAAGCCAGCCTCTTCCGGTCGGCAGGAGACGATCGCACCCCTCACCAGGCTGCCTGGCTTTTTCGACAATCCTTCGACGTGAGCCGTCTCGGCCGCGATATCGGCAGGGTCGACGTCGACCTCCATATGCAGCGCCAGCTCTATGCCCGCGCGGCGTGCCTCGACGGCATATTCATCGTAGGAAAAATCGCGGTCGAGCGCCGGCACGCCGGACAGCCACGGATAGCGCAGCGCCGCCTTGTCGATGAGATGCAGGTGGGTGTCGACGATCATGGCTTCCTCCCTTGTCGCGCTTCTGCATGTCGCCCAAAACTGTGCAGCGGTTTTGGGAAAATGACATGCCTCAAAACATGGTCTCGATCATCTCACGGGAGAATTCATCATTCAAATAAGAATTATTCCTTCGACCTCACATCCGATCCCGCGAGTTGCGACAAACGGGCCGCGGCGGCCTGGAGCAGCGTGATGGTCCTGGTGATATCGGGCGCGGCCGGCGCATTGACCAGGGTGATATAGGGTATGGTGAGCGCGGCGATGCCGCGTCCGTCGGGACCGAGCACCGGCGCCGACAGATTGTAGACGCCGGCCGTCTGCAGCGAAGCCATCATCTCATAGCCGCGGTCGCGCACCTGGTCGAGGCGGGCGAAGAAGTCGGGCGACAGCTTCATCTCCTCGTTGCTGCGCAGATGCTCGGCGATCATCATCTCGCGTTCTTCCGGCGAGCGGAAGGCCAGCAGCACATGTCCCGAGCCGGTGTCGAACAGGCTGATATGCGAGCCGACGCGGATCGAGATACCCCAGTATCGCGGCGCTTCCTGCTGGGCGATGACGACGGCGCTGCCACGGTCGAACACCACGAGCTGGTTTGCCTGCCACGACGTCTCGGCCAGTTCGCGCATGATCGAGGTGGCGTAGGAGACCAGCCTGCGCACCGGCGCATGCAACTGGCCGAGCCCGAAGAGCTTCAGCGTCAGCGAATAGCGGTCGCCGTCGGGGCGTGTGACATAGCCGCGTTTCACCAGACGGTCGAGCATCCGGTAGAACTCGTTCGGACTGCGGTCGAGCCGCTTGGCGATCTCGGCCTGCGTCAGGCCGCCATCGACGCTGGCGAGCAGTTCCAGGATGTCCAGCCCCTTGTCCAGTGCCGGCGCGCGATAGCGGTCTTCCTCGTCGTCCTGCACCGGATGTCCCTCTGGTGAATTTTCATCTTCATATACGCAAGAGTGCCTTCATTGGGAAGAAGTTTCGGCTTGACGACTTATGAATATTTTGTTTGCATATGAATGAAGCGGCTGAGCTTCAGGTCATGGCGGCCACTGGCCGTCCAGGGAGGATATTCATGAACAGACTGCTTTCCGGCGTCGCCGCCGGCGCATTGCTCATGGCATCGGGCGCTGCATTCGCGGCCGACCTGCCGGGCAAGTTTCCCGGCGTCACCATCGACGCCAAGCTGATTGGCGGCCAGCAATACGAAAAGCTCTACGAGCGCATCGGCGAGTGGGAGAAGGCGACCGGCGCCAAGGTCAACGTCATCTCCAAGAAGAACCACTTCGATCTCGACAAGGAGATCAAGTCGGATATCGCGTCGAACTCGATCACCTGGTGCGTCGGCTCCAACCACACCTCGTTCGCGCCGCAATATCCGGGCATCTACACCGATCTTGCCAAGCTCCTGCCGAAGGAGGAGATCGACGCCTTCGTTCCGGCCAACATCACGGCCGGCACGCTCGACGGCAAGCTGGTGATGCTGCCGCGCGCGCAGTTCGACGTCTCGGCGCTCTACTACCAGAAGAGCCTCTATCAGGACGAAGCCAAGAAGAAGGCCTACAAGGACAAGTACGGCGAGGATCTCGCGCCGCCGGACACGTTCGACGAGATGGCCCAGCAGGCGGAATTCTTCGCCAGCCCGCCCGATTTCTACGGCACGCAATATGCCGGCAAGGAAGAGGCGATCAACGGCCGCTTCTACGAGATGCTGATCGCCGACGGCGGCGAATATCTCGACAAGGACGGCAAGCCGGCCTTCAACTCCGAAGCCGGCGTCAAGGCGCTCGACTGGTTCGTCAACCTCTACAAGGCCAAGGCGGTGCCTGCCGGCACGACCAACTATCTGTGGGACGACCTCGGCCAGGGCTTTGCCTCCGGCACCGTGGCGATCAACCTCGACTGGCCGGGCTGGGCCGGCTTCTTCAACGACCCGAAGTCGTCGAAGGTCGCCGGCAATGTCGGCGTCAAGGTGCAGCCCAAGGGCTCGTCCGGCAAGCGCTCCGGCTGGTCCGGCGCGCATGGCTTCTCGGTGACCGAGAACTGCGCCAACAAGGAAGCCGCCGCCTCGCTCGTCTGGTGGCTGACCAACGAGGACAGCCAGAAGCTGGAGGCCGCCGCCGGCCCGTTGCCCACCCGCACCAAGGTGTGGGAATGGGACCTCGAGCAGGCCAAGTCCGATCCGTATAAGACCGAAGTGCTGCAGGCATTCCAGGAAGCCGCCAAGAACGCCTTCCCGGTGCCGCAGACGCCGGAATGGATCGAAATCTCCAACGCCGTCTATCCGGAACTGCAGGCCGCGATCCTCGGCGACAAGACCTCCAAGCAGGCGCTGGACGACGCGGCCGCTAAGGCGACGCAGATCCTCGAGGACGCCGGCAAGCTCTAAGGACTATCCTCCCTGCGGCGCCGGTCCTTGCGACCGGCGCCGCTTTGACCGATGCGGCCGCCCTGCGATTGGATCGCCGGCCGCGCAAACTTCTTTAGGACATCGCATGACGGCCAAGCGGCTTTCCGCGCCAACCCTTCTTCTGCTGCCGGCCGTGCTCGTGCTGGCGGCGGTGGTGGTCGTGCCGCTCTGCCTGTCATTTTATTCCAGCTTCACGCCGTTCAGGCTGACGCGGCCGGAGACCTTCTTCACCTTCATCGGCCTGCGCAACTATCGCAACATTCTGTCCGACGCGAATTTCTGGTGGGCCTTCGGCCGCACCGTGCTTTTGCTTACCATCGCGCTCAATCTGGAGATGCTGCTCGGGCTCGGCCTCGCGCTGCTGGTCGAGAAGGCCAGCCGCGGCCAGCGGCTGCTGCGCACCATCATGATGTTCCCGATGATGTTCTCGCCGATCCTCGTCGGCTTCCAGTTCAAGTTCATGTTCAACGACAATATTGGGCTGGTGAACAACGCGCTGCAGTCGCTCGGCCTGACGCGGGATGCCATCCCCTGGCTGATCGAAGGCCACCTCGCCTTCATCGCCATTTCGATCGCCGAGATCTGGTCGTCGACCTCGATCTTCGCGATCCTGATCCTTGCCGGCCTGCTCGCCATGCCCAAGGAGCCGGTCGAGGCGGCGCGCGTCGACGGCTGCACACCTTGGCAGACCTTCCGCTATGTGACCTGGCCCTTCATCATGCCCTTCGCCTACATCGCCATGACCATCCGCTCGCTCGACGTCGCGCGCGCCTACGACATCGTCAAGATCATGACCGATGGTGGCCCGGCCGGCCGCACGGAGCTGTTGTGGACGCTGGTCGCGCGCACCGCATACAGCGATGCCCGCATGGGCGTGGCCAATGCCATGGCCTATTTCTCGATCCTGCTGTCGATCGTCTTCACAGTTTATTTCTTCAAGAAGCTCGCCGCGGCGCGCACCCAGATCGGCGCGGAGTGGTGAGAATGGACGCCAACGCATCCGCCCGCCTGAAGCGTAGCGCCGCGACGATCGCGCATCGCATCGGCCTGTTCCTCGCCATGCTGTTGATCTGCCTGCCCGGCATCTGGATCGTGCTGTCCTCGCTGCGGCCGACGGTCGAAATCCTCGCCAAGCCGCCGGTCTGGATCCCGCAGCAGGTCTCGCTCGACGCCTACATCGCCATGTTCAGCGGCGTCGGCAAGGGCGGCATTCCCGTCCTCGACTATTTCCGCAATTCGCTGATCATCTCGATCACCTCGACCGTCATTGCCATCGCCATCGGCATGGCCGGCGGCTACGCCTTCGCGCGCTACCGTTTCCGTGGCAAGTCGGCAATGTTCCTCGGCCTGATGCTGACCCGCACCGTGCCCGGCATCGCGCTCTCGCTGCCGCTGTTTTTCGTCTATGCCCGCCTCGACATCATCGACACGCATTTCGGCCTGATCCTCGCCTATGTCGCGCTCAACGTGCCTTTCACCATCTGGCTGATCGACGGCTTCTTCCGCCAGGTGCCGAAGGATCTTGCCGAGGCCGCGCAGATCGACGGCTGCACGCGCTGGCAGGCCTTTTGGCAGGTCGAGTTTCCGCTTGCCGGACCAGGCATCGCGTCCGCCGGCATGGGCCTCTACGATCCGGACCGGGCTAAAGCGCGAAAGCTCGCCGAGAAATGGGGCGTGACCGCCTACCGCTCGCTGGAAGAAGCGGCAGCGGTGAAGGATGCGATCTTCGACCTGGCGACGCCGCCCGGCCGGCACGCCGAAGTCCTGAGGGCCCTTCCTGACGGCGCGGTGGCGCTGATCCAAAAGCCGATGGGCAACTATCTCGGCGAGGCGACCGAGATTCTTGAAATCTGCCGCGCCAAGAAGCTGAAGGCGGCGGTGAATTTCCAGCTCCGCTTCGCGCCGATGATGCTGGCGCTGAAGGACGCGATCGCCAAGGGCTGGCTTGGCGAAGTCGTCGACTTCGACGCCTGGCTGGCGCTGGCTACTCCGTGGCAGCTTTGGGAGTTCCTGCTCACGGCGCCGCGCGTCGAGATCGCCATGCATTCGATCCACTATCTCGACCTGATCCGCCAACTATTGGGCGACCCGAAGGGCGTGCATGCCAAGACGCTCGGCCATCCCAACCACAAGGTCGCGCAGACGCGCACCAGCGCCATTCTCGACTATGGCGACACGGTGCGCTGCGCGCTCTCGATCAACCACGACCACAAGTTCGGACGCCGGCACCAGGCCTGCGAGTTCCGCGTCTGCGGCACCGAAGGCGCCGCCTACGTCAAGCTCGGCCTCAATCTCGACTATCCGCGCGGCGAGCCGGACATTTTGGAAATCTATCCCAAGGGCGGGTCGGACTGGGTGAGCGTGCCACTTGCCGGCGAATGGTTCCCTGACGCCTTCGTCGGGCGCATGGCCAATGTTCAGCGCTTCGCTTGCGGCGAGGACGCCGAGCTGGTCAGCTCCGTCGAGGACGCCTGGAATACGATGGCGTTGGTCGAAGCCGCCTACAAATCGAGCGCCGCGCCGGCGACGCCGCTCGCGGAAAAACCGTAGGGATGAGATGGAACAGTTCACCTATTTCGAGGACTACGAGATCGGCTCGTCGCGGCTCACCAGCGGCCGCACGATCACCGAGACCGACTTCGTCGTCCATGCTGGCCACACCGGCGATTTCTTTCCGCATCACATGGACGCCGAGTTCATGAAGACGACGCCCTTCGGCCAGCGCATCGCGCATGGCACGCTGGTGTTCTCCGTCGGCGTCGGCCTGACGGCGACCATCATCAATCCGGTGGCCTTCTCCTACGGCTATGACAGGCTGCGCTTCATCAAGCCGGTCTTCATCGGCGACACGATCCACACGCGCACGACGATCGCCGCGAAAGAAGACGATCCGAAACGGCCGGCCTCCGGTCGCGTCATCGAACGCGTCGAGGTCATCAACCAGCGGGACGAAGTCGTGTTGGCCGCGGACCACATCTATATCGTCGAGCGGCGCAAGCAGCCGGCTTGAGACTCGGAAGGAGACACGACATGGCTCATTCACTGGACGGCAAGACCGTCGTCGTCACCGCGGCCGCACAAGGCATTGGCCGCGCCAGCGTGCTCGCATTTGCCGCGGCCGGAGCAACCGTACATGCCACCGACATCAACGAATCCGCGCTGGCCGAGCTCAACGGGCAGAAAGGCATCGCCACCCGCAAGCTCGATGTGCTGAACGACGATGCCGTCAAAGGCGCCTTCGCCGAGATCGGCCGCGTCGATGTGCTGTTCAACTGCGCCGGCTTCGTCCATTCCGGCTCCATCCTCGAGATGAAGGAAGAGGACCTCGACTTCGCCTTCAATCTCAATGTTCGCGCCATGATCCGCACCATCCGCGCCGTGCTGCCCGGCATGCTCGAGCGCGGCGACGGCGCGATCATCAACATGGCGTCGGTCGCCGGCGCCCCGAAGGGCGTGCCGAACCGCTTCGCCTATGGTGTGACCAAGGCGGCGGTGATTGGCCTGACCAAGTCGATCGCCGCCGACTATGTCGCCAGGGGAATCCGCTGCAACGCTATCTGCCCCGGCACGGTGGAGAGCCCGTCGCTCGAAAGCCGCATGCGGGCGCAGGGCGACTACGAGGCCGCCCGCACGGCCTTCATCGCTCGCCAGCCGATGGGCAGGCTAGGCACGGCCGAGGAAATCGCCGACCTTGCCGTCTATCTCGCCGGCGCCACCTACACGACCGGACAGGCCTATAATATCGACGGCGGCTGGTCGATCTGATGAGGCAGTGAACATGACCCGCATTATCGATCTTCGCGTCTTCGACCTGCGCTTTCCGACGTCGCAAAGCCTCGACGGGTCGGACGCCATGAACCCCGACCCGGATTATTCCGCGTCCTACGTCATCCTCGACAGCGACGTCCCCTCATTGAAGGGCCACGGGCTCACCTTCACCATCGGCCGCGGCAACGAAATCTGCTGCGCGGCGATCGAAGCGCTGCGCCATCTGGTCGTCGGCCTCGACCTCGAATGGGTCAAAGAGGATCCCGGCCGTTTCTGGCATCACCTGACCGGCGACAGCCAGTTGCGCTGGATTGGCCCTGACAAGGGCGCAATGCACCTTGCCGTGGGCGCCGTGGTCAATGCGGTTTGGGACCTATGGGCGAAGGAGGTCGGCAAGCCGGTCTGGCGGCTGGTCGCCGAAATGAGCCCGGAAGAGCTCGTGCGGATTGTCGACTTCCGCTATCTCACCGATGCGATCACGCCGGCCGAGGCGCTGGATATCCTGAAGAAGGCCGAGCCCGGCAAGGCCGAGCGCATCGCAACGCTCGAACGCGAAGGCTATGCCTGCTACACCACCTCGGCCGGCTGGCTCGGCTATCCCGACGACAAGCTGAGACGCCTCTGCCAGGAAGCAGTCGACCAGGGTTTTGATCACATCAAGCTGAAAGTGGGCCGCGACCGCGCCGACGACATCCGCCGCCTGAGGATCGCCCGCGAAGTGATCGGTCCGGACCGCTACCTGATGATCGACGCCAACCAGGTCTGGGAGGTCGACCAGGCGATCGACTGGTTGCACGACCTCGCTTTCGCCAAGCCTTTCTTCATCGAGGAGCCGACCAGCCCCGACGACATCGCCGGCCATGCGAAAATCCGCAAGGCCGTGGCGCCGATCAAGGTCGCGACCGGCGAGATGTGTCAGAACCGCATCATGTTCAAGCAGTTCATCGCCGGCGGCGCCGTCGACGTCGTGCAGATCGACTCCTGCCGCATGGGCGGCCTCAACGAGGTGCTGGCCGTCCTGCTGATCGCGGCCAAGTTCGGCCTGCCGGTCTGGCCGCATGCCGGCGGCGTCGGCCTGTGCGAATATGTCCAGCATCTCTCAACGATCGACTACGTCGCGGTGTCGGGCACCAAGCAGGACCGAGTGATCGAATATGTCGATCACCTGCACGAGCATTTCCTCGAGCCCTGTATCATCGAGAACGCGGCTTATATGCCGCCGACGGCACCCGGCTTCTCGATCGAGATGAAACCGGATTCCATTGCCGCCTACCAATTCCACGGTTGAATGCGAGCCGTACGCAGGCAAATAGGTCTGCGTACGATATCGCTTCTCAAACGCTCAGCACGACGCGTGATCTGGCACCGCGATCGGGCATCAATCGACCTCGACGGCGAGCACTGAGACGCAATCGCCGGCCTTTATCAGGCCCGGGAAATGGCGCGCGGCCAGCAGGCCCGACATCCCGGCCTTGATCTCCTGCGGTGCGATGCCGGTGCGGCCGGTCGAATGGATGCGCGCCACGACCTGGCCCTCTTCCACCTTCTCGCCGAGATCGATCATGGTCTCGATCATGCCGTCGTCCTCGGCGAAGGCAAAGCAATCGCCCGACGGCATATCGAGCCATTGAGTTCTGCCCTTCTCGACCGCACCGGAAGCAATACCGGCATGGCGAAGCACGTTGAGCACGCCGCGCCGGGCAATGCGCACCGTCTCGGCCCGCGATGTCCCGCCACCGCCAAGCTCTGTGGTGACGAAGACCTTGCCCATCGCCTCCGCCGCCGTGTCGTACATGCCGACCGCATCGATCTCGGTCATGCGCATCGAGAACGGCGCAGAGAAAGCCTCGACCGCGGCGAAAGCCTTCTTTTCCTGCGCCTTGTCCGGCAGCGTATGCGCGGCGCAGAACGGCACGAAATCGAGCGTCTTTCCGCCCGAGTGGAAGTCGAACACGATGTCTGCCCGCGGCAGCAATTCGCGCTGGAAATAATCGGCGATCTTTTCCGTCACCGTGCCGTCGGGCCTTCCGGGAAAGCTGCGGTTCATGTTGCCCTTGTCGATCGGCGAGGTGCGCGTGCCGGCGCGGAACGCCGGATAGTTCATCGCCGGCACGATGATGACCGTGCCGGTGACGCTTTTCGGGTCGAGCGTGCGGGCGAGCTCGTAGAGCGCCAGCGGCCCCTCATACTCGTCGCCGTGATTGCCGCCTGTAAGCAGCGCCGCCGGCCCCTTGCCGTTGCGGATCAAGCAGATCGGGATCGTCACCGAGCCCCAGGCGGAATCGTCGCGGCTGTAAGGCAGGCGCAGGAAGCCGTGCTGGACGCCGTCGCGCTCGAAGTCGACGGTCGGCGTGATCGGCGATGGACGCAGAGCTGACATCGGTCTCAGTCCTTCACGAAGAGCTTGCGCGGCACGTTGGCCAGGCATTCGACGCCGGTCTCGGTGATCAGGATCGACTCGGTGATCTCCAGCCCCATCGTCTCCAGCCAGAGACCGGTCATGAAATGGAAGGTCATGCCGGGCTTGAGCTCGGTGCGGTCGCCGGGGCGCAGGCTCATGATGCGTTCGCCCCAATCCGGCGGATAGGAAAGACCGATCGAGTAGCCGGTGCGGTTGTCCTTGACGATACCGTACTTCTTCAAGACGGCGAAGAAGGCATTGGCGATGTCCTCGCAGGCGTTGCCCGGCTTGGCAGCGGCAAGGCCGGCATCCATGCCCTCCAGCGTCGCCTTCTCGGCGTCGAGGAAGGCTTGCGTCGGCTTGCCGAGGAAGACGGTGCGCGACAGCGGGCAATGGTAGCGGTTGTAGCAGCCGGCGATCTCGAAGAATGTCCCCTCGCCCGCCTTCATCGGCTGGTCGTCCCAGGTGAGATGCGGCGCCGAGGCATCGGCGCCCGACGGCAGCAACGGCACGATCGCCGGATAGTCGCCGCCGATGCCTTCCACGCCACGCGTGCCGGCGTCGTAGATCTCGGCGACCAGATCGCATTTGCGCATGCCGACCTCTATTCTGTCGACAATGCGCTTGTGCATGGCCTCGACGATGCGGGCGGCGTTGCGCATGTAACCGATCTCGGCCGGGCTCTTCACGGCGCGCTGCCAGTTGACCAGCGCGGTGGCGTCGACGAACCGGGCATTGGGCAGGTGCTTCTGCAGCGCGGCGAAGGCGGCCGCGGAGAACCAGTAATTGTCCATCTCGACGCCGATGGTGAGCTTGTCCCAGCGGCGCTCCGCCAGCACGCTGGCGAGGTAATCCATCGGGTGCCGCTCGGTCGACTGCACATAGTGGTCGGCATAGCCGACGATGTTGTTGTGCGCGAGATAGGCGGTGCGCTTGGCGCCATTGGCATCCTGGCCGCGACCGTACCAGACCGGCTCGCCCGAAGGCGGCACGATGACCGCCTGATGCACATAGAAGGACCAGCCGTCATAGCCGGTCAGCCAGGCCATGTTGGAGGGATCGCTGACGATCAGCAGATCGACCCCCTTGGCCTCCATGGCGTTCCGCGTCTTGGCGAGGCGATCGGCAAATTCGCCTCGCGAGAATTTCAGGTTTGGCTGCATCGTTCTTGGTCCTCGTCTGTTGGGCCCAGAGCCTGATTCAACTTCGTTGAATCAGGCTCCTCGCCTATTTCTGTTTGAGCGTGATCTTTTCGGAAAACCGGTTCCCACTTTTCCGGATCACGCTCTGGCCAGGTATCAGCTTTCGAAAACGGTTCCGGCATTGGCCGCCCGCGCGCGGTCCCGGGCCAGAGTGGCAATCGCGGTGTCCTGCACGCCAGTGCCGGTGAGGTCGGCGATGGTGATGTCGTCGGCCGAGCGTCGTCCATGCTTCTTTCCGGCGATGACCTGGCCGAGTTCGGTAACGTCGGCGTCGGCCGCCATCACGCCAGCTTCGATGGCATGGTGAAGCTCCCCGAGACGCCGCGTCTGCTTCGCGCTGTCGGCGACATAGAGATCGGCCATACGAAGGATCGCCGGCGCGATCTCGTTCTTATGCTCGGCATCCGAGCCCATAGCTGTGATGTGCTGGCCGGCGGAAACGAAACCGGCCTTGATCAGCGGCTCGGTCGAAGGCGTGGTGGTGACGATGATGTCGGCGCCGGCTGCCGCGTTCGCCGCATCCGGTTCGGCGCGCACCATGATGCCCAGTCTCTCGCGCAAGCGCGCGGCGGTCGCCTCGGCCTTGGCTGCGTCGCGCGCCCAGATGCGCGCTTCCTCAATCGGCCTGACAAGGCGCAAGGCCTCCAATTGCAGGCCGGCCTGCAAACCGGCACCGAAGATCGCGGCTATGGCGGAGTCTTCGCGCGACAAATGCTTGGCCGCGACCGCGCCGGCAGCAGCGGTGCGGACGTCGGTCAGATAGCCATTGTCGAGCAGCAGCGCCTCGACCACACCGGTCTTTGCCGAAAGCAGCACCATCATGCCGCCGCCGCTCGGCAGCCCGAGCGCCGGATTGTCGAAGAAGCCGGAGCTTATCTTGACAGCGAAGCCGTCTATGCCGGGCACATAGGCGGATTTCACGTCGACCTCGCCGCGATGCTCGGGAATGTCGAGCCTCAGAATCGGCGGCATCGCCACCGGCAGCGTGGCCAAAGCGCGGAAGGCATTTTCGACACAGGCGACGGCGTCGAGATCGAGCCTCACGATCTTGCGCAGTTCCACTTCGGTGAGGATGGTCATGCGGCTCACGCGGCGCTCTCCTCCAGTTCAGGGTCGCCGCAGACAATGCGGCGATGCAGGCTCATGTCGATGTTGCGGCCGGAGAGGATAAGAACGGTGGGGCCGTTCACCTTCACCTTTTCGGAAAGCAGCGCGCCGATGCCGACGGCGCCCGCGCCCTCGACGATCTCGCGCTCTTCCGCATAGGCATGGCGGATGCCGGCGGCGATCTCGTCCTCGGAGAGCAGGATGACATCGTCGAGCAGGCCACGGCACATGGCAAAGGTCAGCCGGTTGTCGAGGCCGATGCCGCCGCCGAGCGAATCCGCCAGCGTCGGCAGTTCCTCGACCTGCACGGGACGCCCGGCATCGAGGCTCGCCTTCATCGCGGCACCGCGCGCCATCGAGACGCCGATGACTTTGGTGCCCGGGCTCACCCCTTTGACCGCCGCCGCGACGCCCGCTGCCAATCCGCCGCCGGAAAGCGGCACCACCACAGCTGCTGCGTCCGGAACCTGCTCCATGATTTCCAGGCCCAGAGTGCCTTGCCCGGCGATGATGTCTGGATGGTCGAAGGGCGGCAGCATGATGAGCCCCTCCTCCGCGACCAGCCTGTCGACCTCCTGTTGTGCGTCGTCCTGGCTGTTGCCGACGATACGGATATCCGCGCCGAGGCGGCGGATGGCGTCGAGCTTGTTTTCGGGCACCAGCCTGGACATGCAGATCACCGCGCGCATGCCTTCGAGTTTCGCCGCATGGGCGAGCGCGCGACCGTGATTGCCGGTCGACGCCGCGACAACGCCGCGCGATCTTTCTTGCGGGCTCAGCGCGGCGATGGCGTTGGACGCACCGCGCAGCTTGAACGCGCCGGTGGTCTGGTGATGTTCCAGCTTGAGGTGGACGGGATGGCCCGCGCGGTCCGAGAGGCTTTGCGACTTAACGGCGGGTGTCCGCTCGACCTTGCCGGCAATATTTTCGCGCGCAGCGCGAATATGCTGAAGCGTGACTTCCATGTCGATCACTGGGCCAATGACTTCGTCATCAGCCGGCCGAACTCCGGCCGCGGCGTGTCGTCGCCGCAGAGCCGCAAGCAGTTCCAGGCGCTGGCCAGGTTGCTGGTGACGACCGGGCGGCCGATCGCTTCTTCCATGCCTGGAACGGCAAGCGCCGCGCGCAGCGCGGTGCACGAAACGAACAGCGCATCGGCCTGCGCGTGCGTTGCCTTGCGCGCCAAGTCCACGAGCGAACCGGGCTTGATGCGCGCCATCTCGCGATCGTCCTCGAAGCCGAGGCAGGTGAAGCTCTCGATGTCGAAGCCGTGCGCGGCGAAATAGGTTGCCATCGGCCGGCTGGTCTCGACGGTGTAAGGGGTGAGAATGCTGATCCGCTTCGCCTCAAAGGCGTTCAGTCCGCGCACGCCTGCCATGGGTGGCGTGATCACGGCAACATTCGGTTTGGCCGCTTGGATCGCCGTTTCGATCTCGGCATCGCCGATCACCACGGAGGCCGATGTGCAGGAATAGCAGACGGCGTCGAGCGGCTCGTCCGGCAGGATCAGCGCCGCGCCTGCCGAAAGCGACGGCTGCATCTTGCGCAGGTTTTCCGGCGTCGTCGGATTGGCATAGGGAATGCGCGCCACATAAACGCCGATCCGCTCGCTCGCCACCATGCGGCGGAAGTCGACCTCGCTGGTATGGTCGGTGGCAAGGGTGATCAGGCCGACGCGCTTTTCAAGCGGACGCGCATCGAGGGCGGGCCGGCTCGGCGCCAGCCGGATTTCGGGCAACGGGTTCATGACTTTCATCTCTCGATCCTGCCGTAGCGGTGCTCCAGCCAGCGCAAGAGTACGACGGAGCAGAGGCTGATGACGAGGAAGAAGGCGCCGACCAGCGTCATCGGCTCGATATAGCGATAGTAGGTGTTGGCGACGCTCTTGGCCTGGTTCATCAGTTCAAGCACGGTGATCGCCGAAAGCAGCGGCGTTTCCTTGAACATGGCGATGAAGTAGTTGGCCAGAGCCGGGATCATCGGTGGGATCGCCTGCGGCAGGATGACATGCGTCCAGGTATTGTAGCCGCTCAGGTTGCAGGCCTTGGCGGCCTCCCACTGGCCGCGCGGCACATTCTCGATACCGGCGCGATAGACCTCGGCCGTGTAGGTGCCGTAGTGCAGGCCAAGCCCGATGACGCCTGCCACCAGCGGCGGCAAAAGAATGCCGATGTCGGGCAGAACGTAGAAGATGAAGTAGAGCTGCACCAGAAGCGGCGTGCCGCGGATGAACTCGGCGAACCAGCCGACGCTGCGCGACACGGTCCGGTTCGGCGAACGCCGCGCCAGCGCTATCGCCAGACCGACGATCGCCGCCAGGACCGAGCCGAGCACCGTCGCCAGGATCGTGATCTTCACGCCCTGGATCAAGGTCGGCATGATCTCGCGGACGAAATTCCAATCCCATTCCATCACACACGCACTCCGTCGAGGCCGCGCGCCATGCGGCGCTCCAGCGAGCGCACGCCCCAGGAGATGATCAGCGCGAGCACGAAATAGATGACGAGCACGGAGACGAAGGGCATCAGCGTGCTGCCGGTCTGCGAGCGTACCACCTGCGCCTGGAAGGTGAGATCGGCGAGCGAGATCAGCGACACGACCGACGTCGCCTTGAGCAGTTCGATGGCGTTGTTGCCGAAGGTCGGCAGCATGACCAGCAGCGCCTGTGGCAGGATGACGTGGCGCATGCCTTGCCAGCGGCCGAGGTTGAGCGCCGTGCAGGCCTCGTATTGCTCGCGGCCGATCGACAGGATGGCGCCGCGCACGACCTCAGCGGCATAGGCGCCGACATTGAGGCCCAGCGCCAGCACGCCCGCCAGCAGCGGCGTCAGCGACAGGCCGACGAAAGGCAGCACGAAATAGGCCCAGAACAGCTGAACGAAGATCGAGGTGCCGCGGAAGAACTCGATATAGATCGTCGCCAGTGCCCGCACGATGGAGAAGCGCGACACGCGGCCAATGCCGGCGAGGAAGGCCATGATCAGCGCGAGCACCGACCCCATCAGCGTCAGCTCGATGGTGACAAGCGCTCCCTGCAATATCAGGCCGAGATAGCCGGACCACTGGGTCATGAAGTGCGAAGTGTCCTACGTTTGTGTTTGTCCGAGGCGGTCGCGACAGCTCCTTCTCCCCGTTCGCGGGGGAGAAGATGCCGGTTCACCCTCCCTAGCTGCAGCGCAGTTGTTGCGGAGGACGGGCAGGCAGATGAGGGGCAGCACTAACCTTCAAATGCTGGCGCCGCCCCTCATCCGGCCCTTCGGGCCACCTTCTCCCCGTCAACGGGGAGAAGGCAAAAGAACACTACTTCGCCGCGCAGAGCTTCTCGCGCGTCGTCGACATCGCCGCCTTGGCCGAGAAGCCGTAGGGCTCGATGATCTTAGCGAACTCGCCCGACTTCTTCATCTTGGCAAGCTCGACGTCATAGGCATCGCGCAGCGCCTCGTCGCCCTTCTTGAAGGCGGCGCCGTCGCAATAGACCGGCGCGCCCTGCACCGGCGCGATCACTTCGAGGTTCGGATCGTTGGCCTTCTTGATGAGGTCGTTGATCGAGAGCACCGGCAGTGAATAGGCGTCGATGCGGCCGTCCTGCACCATCTTCAGGCCGCTCTGGCCGTCCGGCACGACGATGACGCGGTCGCGCGGCACGCCGGCATTGAGCGCCAGCTTCTCCTCGGTGCCGCCGCCCGGCGCGCCGACGGTGGCGGAGGTATCCTTGGCGATGTCCTCATAGCTCTTGAAGCCCTTCGGGTTGCCCTTCTTCACCAGCATCGCTTCCGCATCGCACAGCACCGGCTCGGAATAGGCGACCGCCGCGCAGCGCTCCGGCTTCATGAACAGGCCGGCGGTGACAACGTCGAAGCGGCCGGCCTGCAGGCCGGGGATCATAGCGCCATATTCGGAGATGGAGGCGACGATGTCGTTGACGCCGAGGCGCTTGAAGATTTCGCGCGCCACGTCCGGCGCCGCGCCCGAGACCTTGCCGTCGGCGGCGACCGCCGTATAGGGCGGCTCATTGGCGATGGCGACGCGGGCGAAGCCTTGCTGCTTGAGTTGCTCGAGCTTTGCGTCGTCCGCCGAACGCGCACCGGAGGCGAGCAGCATTGCGCTCACTGCGAGGCCGGCGACGCCAGCCAGGATGCCAAGTTTCTTCATCGTTCCCAACTCCTTGGTTTCTCTTCTTGGTTTGCTCGGTTCGGGACGGCGTTCTCGCCGACCGTTTCCGATTTTCGGGACGGCTTCGCCGCCCTAGGGCATTGCGGTCAGACGCGGTGTCCGGCCGCGATGATCTTCTTCAGGAAGCCCTGCGTGCGTTCCTGCTTGGGATGGCGGAAAATCTCATCGGGCTTGCCTTCCTCGACGATCCTGCCGCGGTCGAAGAACAGCACGCGGTCGGCGAAGTCGTGGGCAAAGCCCATCTCGTGGGTGACGAGCAGCATCGTCATATCGGTCTCGGCGGCGAGCTTGCGCATGACGTTGAGCACCTCCTCGACCAGCTCAGGGTCGAGCGCCGAGGTAACCTCGTCGAACAGCATGATCTTGGGCGACAACGCCAACGCCCGAGCGATCGCTACGCGCTGCTTCTGGCCGCCGGAAAGCTGCGCCGGCATCGCCTTGGCCTTGTCGGCCAGCCCCACCATGTCGAGCAGTTGCATCGCCCGCTTTTCGGCGGCGGCGCGCGCGACGCCCTTGGTCAGCATCGGCGCCAGCGTGACGTTGTCCATGACGCATTTGTGCGGGAACAGATTGAAGAGCTGGAAGACCATGCCGATCTTCTGGCGCATCTTGGCCAGGTGCCGCTCGTCGGCCGGCAGCAGCCGGCCGTTGCGCTCCATGTGATAGAGCTGTTCGCCGTCGATCTGGATATGGCCGCCGTCGATCTTCTCCAGCGTCATCAAGATGCGCAGGATCGTCGTCTTGCCCGATCCGGACGGGCCGATCAGCGCCAGCTTCTCGCCTGGCATGACCTGCATCGACAGGCCGTCCAGCACCTTGAAGGTGCCGAAGCTCTTCGAAATGGCATCGACCTTGATGATGGGCGCGGGCAATATGTTTCCCCGTTCTGGAGCGGCCTATGCCCTTAACGATGCGAAACGCGCCAAATCATGTCAATCAGGAAAATAATATCATGACAATATTTCGCGCGCCGCACAATTTCAGGGCAATCTGCATTCAGCTTGTGCGTCAAATGGCGAGCAGGAGATGCTCAGGATCGCCAAGCAGGAGCTTGGCGACAACGCTCAAGCCGGCACGCAGTTCCCCTTCGGTGGTCGATCCGAGCGAGATGCGGACGGCCGGATGCCATGGCGTGGCGGCGATACGGAAAGACGTGCCCGGCGCGATCGCCACACCGCGCAGGCGCGCCTGGGCGACAAAGCTCTCCTCGGCGCGGTCGCCCGGCAGCTCCAGCCAGAGATGCAGCCCATCGCGATGGAAGCGATAGTCCACCCCCGTGAGCACCTCAGCGGCGATCTCCTGCCGGCGTCTCAGCGCACCGCGCTGCCATTTGACCAACTCGATCGCCGTACCGTCGTTCACCCAGCGCGTCGCGATCTCCGCCACCATCGGCGTTGCCATCCAGTTCGAGACGAGGTGGCGGTTGGCGACGGCCGCGACGTAGCGGTCCGGCACGGCGAGATAACCGATGCGCAGGCCGGGCACGACGATCTTGGTGAATGAGGTGACGTAGAGCGTCCGCTCGGGCGCGAAGGCGGCGACGGCGGGAGGCCTGCCTTCGACCAGCGGCCCAAGCACATCATTCTCGATGATGGCGATGTCATGCTTGCGCGCCACCGCCGCGATCTGCTCGCGCCGGTTGGCGTCCATCAGGGTCGCCGTCGGGTTGATCACCGAAGGCTGGACGAAGACGGCGCGGATGTCCGAGAGACGGCAGGCTTCGTCCAACGCCTCGGGGATCAGTCCATTGTCGTCGATCGGCAGGCCTTCGAGGTTGAAGCCGAGATAGCGCGCAAGCGGCACCAGCGTGTGATGGCCGATCGCCTCTGTGGCGACCGTCGAGCCGGGCGGCGCGACGCTCATCAGCGCCACCGTCATGCCGGCCGTGGCGCCGTTGGTGAGGTTGACGTTCTGCGGCGAGGCTTCGAGGCCGCAGAGCTTCAGCCATTCGACCGCCACCGCGCGGTGGCGCGGGAACACCATGTTCGGCCGGAACGACAGCGCCGAGCTCGACGGCAGGTTCTCGGCCAGCCAGGAGAGCGCCTGCTTCAGCTTCTCCAGATGCATCGGCTCGCAGACCGGCTTCAGGATGGAGAGGTCGATGACCTCGCCCAGACGTTCCGGAAGGTAGGGCGGCTCTGGCTCGCGGCGCTGCGTCTGAACGAAGCTGCCGCGCCCGACCTCGCCGGAAATCAGGCCGCGGCGGATCAGCTCCTCATAGGCGCGGCTGACGGTCTGCACCGAAAGTTTCAGGTCGTCCGCAAGGCGGCGGTGCGTCGGCAGCCGCGCGCCATTGGCGAGCCGCCCGTCATGGATCGCGCGGGCGAATTGGTCGGCCAGCGAGAGATAGGCCGGTCGTCGGATGAGCGCAGGATCTGGCTGCCATAATGTCATGACTTATTAGAGATCGAAATCAGTGCAATTGACAATCGAAATAATGCATCGTCATGGTGCCTTGAGCAAAAAACGGAGCCGGCATGGCGGCAGTGAAACTCGACCCGATCGACCTCAGGATCCTGGACGCCATCCAGCGCGACGGGCGCATCACCAAGCTGGCGCTGGCCGAGAAGGTCGGCCTGTCGCCGACGCCCTGCTGGATGCGGCTGCGCAAGCTGGAGAAGGCCGGCATCGTTTCCGGCTATCACGCTTCGATCGCCATGCGCAGCATCGCGCCGGTGGCGACGGTACTGATGGAGGTGACCCTAGCCAACCACCGCCAGGCCGATTTCGATCGCTTCGAGCGGGTCGTTCGCGACATACCCGAGATCGTCGCCTGCTGGTCGGTCGGCGGCGGCGTCGATTATGTGCTGAAAGTGATGGCGCGCGACGTCGACGCCTATCAGCGGCTGGTGGATAGCCTGCTGGAACGCGAGATCGGCATCGACCGATACTTCACCTACATCGTCACCAAGACGGTGAAGGAGGAGACGGTGTTGCCGGTCGCCGATCTGCTGCCGGGGCAAAGCTAGAGAGATTGTCTGGCCCTGCGGGTGATTAGAGACAATCTTTCTGGCTGATGGTGCCGAAACAGCCTCTCTGTCTCAGCCGCGCGGCTAGTCTCTCCGCATCGCCTTGGCACCGGGAGACAATCGATGTCCGCGCATTTTGCCCGCACGAATCACCACGACGCGCTCGACCGCCTTGCCGACCGCCGCCTGCGGCGCGCGCTCGCCTATGTCGACGGCCATTGGACCGCAAGCGAGGCGGCGGAAAGTTTTGAAGTCACCGATCCGGCGACCGGCGCCACGGTCGCCTTCGTCGCCGCGCTCGATGCCGGCCAGACGACGAAAGCGATCGATGCTGCCTCGCGCGCCTTCCCGGCCTGGCGCTCGGCCCTGCCGCAGGAGCGCTCAAGGGTCTTGCGAAAATGGTTCGATCTGATCGTCGCCGCCAAGGACGATCTGGCGCTGCTGATGACGCTCGAGCAGGGCAAGCCGCTCAAGGAATCGCTGGGCGAGATCGACTACGCCGCCTCCTTCGTCGAGTGGTATGCCGAGGAAGCAAAACGCCTCAACGCCGAAAGCGTCACCAGCCACCTGCCCAACGCCGAGATGACCGTGCGCCGCGAGCCGCTCGGCGTTGTCGGCGTCGTAACCCCGTGGAATTTTCCTTCCGCCATGCTCACCCGCAAGGCGGCGGCCGCCCTTGCTGCCGGATGCACCATCGTCGCGCATCCCTCTTCCGAAACGCCTTTGTCGGCGCTGGCACTAGCCGAGCTCGGCGAGCGCGCCGGGCTGCCGGCCGGCGTCTTCAACGTCGTCACCGGCGATGCGCGAACGATTGTCGGCGCGATGTGCGCCGACACCAGGGTCCGCGCCATGAGCTTCACCGGTTCGACCGAAGTCGGCAGGCAGATCGCCGCGCAGAGCGCACCGACCATGAAGCGCCTGGTCATGGAACTCGGCGGCCATGCGCCGCTCATCGTCTTCGACGATGCCGATGTCGACAAGGCGGTGACGATCGCGCTCGACGCCAAATTCGTCACCTCCGGCCAGGATTGCCTCGCCGCCAACCGCATCTATGTGCAGCGGCCGATCTACGAGCGGTTCTGCGCCGCTTTCGCGCGCCGCATCGAAAGCCTTCGCACCGGCAACGGGCTTTCCGGCGACGCCGATATCGGGCCGCTGATGCACGAACGTGCCGTCAAGAAGGTGGAGGAGCAGGTGGCGGACGCGCTCGCACGCGGCGCGCGGTGCCTGACCGGCGGCAAGCGTCACGCGGCCGGGCAGCTGTTCTTCCAGCCGACGCTGCTCGTCGACGTGACGGACGACGACGCGCTGATCATGCATGAGGAAACCTTCGGCCCGGTCGCGGCCGTGACGCCGTTCGACGACGAAGCAGAAGTCGTGACCCGCGCCAATGCTACCGAATACGGCCTCGTCGCCTATGTCGTGACCGAAAGTGGCGCCCGGCAGGCGCGCATGGGCCGCGCGCTGGACTACGGCATGGTCGCGATCAACCGGGTGAAGATCACCGGCGCGCCGATCCCGTTCGGCGGCGTCAAGCAGTCCGGCATCGGCCGCGAAGGCTCGCGCCACGGCCTCGAAGCCTTCACCGATCTGAAATACCTTTGTCTGGACGTCGCCTAGCCCACGCCGGAAGAATTCCCTGCAGGAGAAAAAAGATGCTTGAACAATCCAACGAACTTTCGGCCTGGGACCGCGACCACTTCTTCCATCCCTCGACGCATATGGGCACGCATGCGCGCGGCGAATCGCCGGCCCGCATTATGGCCGGCGGCGAAGGCGTCACCGTGTGGGACAACACCGGCAGGAAGAGCATCGATGCCTTCGCCGGCCTCTATTGCGTCAATGTCGGCTACGGCCGCCAGAAGATCGCCGATGCCATTGCCGAGCAGGCGAGGAACCTCGCCTACTACCACGCCTATGTCGGCCACGGCACCGAGGCCTCGATCCGGCTTTCCAAGATGATCATCGACCGCGCGCCGAAGGGCATGTCGAGGGTTTATTTCGGCCTTTCCGGCTCCGATGCCAACGAGACCAACATCAAGCTGATCTGGTATTACAACAATGTTCTCGGCCGGCCCGAGAAGAAGAAGATCATCTCGCGCTGGCGCGGCTATCACGGCTCTGGCGTCATGACGGGTTCGCTGACCGGGCTCGAGCTGTTCCACAACGCTTTCGACCTGCCGCGCGCGCCGATCATGCACACCGAGGCGCCCTATTATTTCCGCCGCGCGGACCGCTCGATGAGCGAGGAGCAATTCTCGCAATATTGCGCCGACAAGCTCGAGGAGATGATCCTCGCCGAGGGCCCGGACACGGTCGCGGCCTTCATCGGCGAGCCGATCCTCGGCACCGGCGGCATCGTGCCGCCGCCGGCCGGCTATTGGCAGAAGGTCCAGGCGGTGCTGAACAAGTACGACGTGCTGCTCGTCGCCGACGAGGTCGTGACCGGCTTCGGCCGTCTCGGCACCATGTTCGGTTCCGACCACTACGGCATCCAGCCTGACCTGATCACCATCGCCAAGGGCCTGACCTCGGCCTATGCGCCGCTCTCCGGCGTCATCGTCTCCGACAAGGTCTGGCAGGTGCTCGTCAAGGGTTCCGACAAGCTGGGCTCGCTCGGCCATGGCTGGACCTATTCGGCGCATCCGATCTGCGTTGCTGCGGGCATCGCCAATCTCGAACTGATCGATGAGATGGATCTGGTTAGGAATGCGGGTGAGACCGGCGCCTATTTCCGCGCCGAGCTGGCCAAGGCCGTCGGCGGCCACAGAAACGTCGGCGAGGTGCGCGGCGACGGCATGCTGGCGGCGGTCGAGTTCGTGAAGGACCGGGACGACCGCGTCTTCTTCGATCCTTCGCTGAAGGTCGGGCCGCAGATCGCCACAGCGCTTGCAGCAAGCGGCGTCATCGGTCGCGCCATGCCGCAGGGTGATATTCTCGGATTCGCGCCGCCGCTCTGCCTGACGCGCGAGGAGGCCGACACGATCGTCGCCAAGACCGCCGACGCGGTGAAGAGCGTATTGGCCAGCATCTGAGAAGCGACATGAACGCCATGACAAGAACTGTTCCAGCCATGATGGCCGCCGTGCAGCTCACCGGCCATGGCGGTCTGGAAAAGCTCGTCTACCGGACCGACGTGAAGGTGCCCTCGCCGGCTGCCGGCGAAGTGCTGGTCAAGGTCAGCGCCTGCGGCATGAACAACACCGACGTGTGGGTGCGCCAGGGCGCCTATGGCACGGAGGAGGACGCCGCCGCGGTGTCGACCTGGCGCCGGCAGGGCAACACGCTGACCTTCCCGCGCATCCAGGGCACCGACACGGTGGGCACCATCGTTGCCGTCGGTGACGGCGTGCCTGCCAGCCGCATCGGCGAACGCGTGATGGTCGATTTCTCCATCTACAACCGCGACGACGATTCGCTTGCCGACATCGACTATATGGGCCACGGCCGCGACGGCGGTTATGCCGAATACCAGGCGCTGCCGGCCGAGAACGCGCATGTCGTCGACACCGACCTCAGCGACGTCGAGCTCGCCACCTTCTGCTGTGCCTATCTCACCGGCGAGCAGATGCTGGAACGCGCGGAGCTCAAGGCCGGCGAGCGGGCGCTGGTCACCGGCGCGTCCGGCGGCGTCGGTTCCGGCATCGTGCAACTGGCGCGGGCGCGCGGCGCCATCCCCTATGCTGTCGTCGGCAAGGGCAAGGAGCAGGCCGTGCTCGACATCGGCGCCGAGAAGGTGATCACGCGCGGCGTGGCCGATCTGCCTGCCGCGGTCAACGAAGCGACCGGCGGTCGACCCATCGACGTGGTCGCCGACCTTGTCGGCGGCACCATCTTCAACGACCTGCTGCGCATTTTGCGGCCCGAAGGCCGCTACACCACGGCGGGCGCCATTGCCGGGCCGGTCGTGCAGCTCGACCTCCGCACCATGTATCTGAAGCAGCTGCAGCTGCACGGCTCGAGCCAGGGCACCAGGGGCGATTTCCGCCGCATCGTGGGCTACATCGAGGAAAAGAAAATCAAGCCGCTGGTCGGCGGCGTCTACAAACTGTCGGACTTCCACCGCGCCCAGACGGACTTCATGGCCAAGGACTTCGTCGGCAAGCTGGTGGTGGTGCCGGACACTGTGGCAGCCGAGAACAAATAACGGTCGATGGCAGCGGCCAAGGGCTCGCCCATCGCGGTCAGCCCTTGCGCTCCTGCAGGATGTTGCCGCCGTCCACGACGAGGACGGCGCCATTGACGTAGCTCGCCCCGTCGGACGCCAGGAACAGGACGGCGGCGGCGACCTCCTGAGGTGTGCCGGCGCGTCCAAGCGGCGTGTTTTGCGCGGCAACGAGCTCTTCCGGCGTCGAGGCGCCCGTCGCGATCCAGCCCGGCGCCACGGCATTGACGGTGACGCCGCTGCGGCCGACTTCGAGGGCAAGCGCATGCGTCAGCCCGACCATGCCCGCCTTGGCCGCGGAATAGGCGGCCTCTCCTTCGTTGGAGACGTAGGGTCCGGTGACCGAGGCCATGTTCACCACGCGTCCATGCCCGCGCTGAACCATGCCGGCCAAGAATCCGCGTATGCTCAAGAACGCGGTTTTGAGGCTGACATCGATGCCCCGGTCCCAGTCGCTCTCGCTGAGATCGAGAAATCGCCGCTGCAAGGCCGGCTGGGCCACCGTTCCCATGCCGGCATTGTTGACGAGGATATCGATCTCGCCGACCTCCGAGCACAGCCGCTCGACATCCGGCGCGCGCGTCAGATCGGCCACCACGGCGCGGACATCGAGCCCTTCCGCCCGCAGCTCTTCAGCGCGCTGCGCGACACGCTGCGACGAGGCGGTAATGGCGACCGCAAGCCCGGCTTCGCCGAGCGCGCGTGCGACGGCGACGCCGATGCCGTCGGCGGCGCCCGCACCGGTCACCAGTGCCGTGCGGGATTTGCGAAACAGGAGCATGAACCCTCCAGGCGATGAAGCCGATGCCGCCGCAATTCAGTATCCGGCACTGATGCCGAAATCGATCGAAAGCGCGGCCCCGGTGATCGGCGCCGCGCCGGGCTGGCAAAGATAGTGGATGAAGGAAGCGATCTCCTCCACGGTGATGAAGCGAGCTCTTTCCCCTTGCGGATAGTGCCCCAGGAGCTTCCGCTTGTAACCGTCCGGATCATTTCCGCCATAGGTCGTCGCCTGATACTCGATCATCGGCGTCGCCGTGTCGCCGGGGCAGACGGCGTTGACCCTGATGCCGCGCGAGGCAAGCTCCAGGGCGAGGGCCTTGGTCAGCAGGACGAGCCCGCCCTTGGAGGCGCAAAAGACCGCCGCGCCGTTGTTGCCGACGATGCCCGCGTCGGACGCAATATTGATGATCGCACCTTGCGCCGCTGCGAGATGCGGAATGGCGGCCGAGATCAGGAAGAACGCGCCTTTGAGATTGACGTCCAACACAAGGTCCCATTGCTCTTCTTGGACCTCGCTTGCCGGTCCCTCGAGCCAGACGCCTGCAGCGTTGACGAGAATGTCCAGACGGCCGCCCCACTCACGGGTTTTGTCGACAACCTCCCGGCAGGCGGCGACGGAGCGGATATCGAGCGGCAAGCCGATCGCCTTTGCGCCGGTCGCGGCGATCTTTGCCACGGCATCATCGAGTTTCACACCTGGAAGGTCGGCAAGCGCGACGTTGTCGCCGTCAGCCGCGAGGCGAAGTCCGGTCGCGAGACCCATCCCGCCGGCACCGCCCGCGATCAGGACTGTCCTGCCAGCCATTTCGATAACCTCCACGAAACGCCATCCTTGGTTCCATGCGAACCATGTCCCGCAGACATGTCGCGTGCACCACGCCAGACGAACAGTGATCCCAACAGGTTCGGCCTGCGATCCGCGCTCACCCCAACTCCAGCGTCGTGATGCCGAAAACCTTCGTCGGGGCGTTGCCCGGCTTGCCGCCCTTGTACATGCGGGTCGTCGTGAAGCCCGCAACCATGCCGGCTGCCTGAAGCATGGCGGCAAAGCCGACCTGGGTGGCCGGCACGTCGATATGCAGCGCTTCGCCCGCTGTCCTGTCCGCCAGCGCCGCCACCAGCGCCAAGGCTGTGTCCATCCCATCGGCGAACAGCGGGCCGATCTTGAATCCCTCGCGGCATCGGCGTGCCACGCCATAGCCGGCAATGCCGGCCGAGCCGGCGGACATGAGCGCAATCCGGGGCGGCTGCAGCCATTCCCGCAGGAAGGCCTCGCGCAGCGCCGGGAAGCACTGGCGGTCGTAAGCGAGGATCTCGGCGAAGCTGGCGGCCGTCGCGGGCAGGATGTCGCTGCCGCCGGCCAGGCGGACAGCTCCGCTGAAGCGGACGGTCTCATAGGCAGGCACGAACCCCTTGCGCTGGTAGTTGGCCCTTTGCTCGGGCACGCCGTCGAGACCGACGATCCGGTCGCCGAGCCGGGCCATGCCGGCGTCCCAGACCGCCTTGCCATGGCCTTCGCCACGCCAGTCGGGCCGGCAGATATAGAGGCCGATGAAGCCGAATCCCGCGCCGTAGGCGACAGCCGAAATGCCGGCCACCATCTCGCCGCCGGCGAAGGCGCCGATGAACCCTTCCGGATCGGCGGCCCTGAGTGCGGCGGCATCGCCGATACCCGGATTCCAGCCCTCGCCCGCCGCCCAGTCGACAAGCGTTTCCACTTCGCTGGGCGTCAGCGTCCGGATCGTTCTCGGCATTGCTTCACTCGGCGGCGGCCTGAGGTGACGGATTTCAAACCGCACGATAGGTCGCGGCTCGCAGCTTGCAAGGGGCATCTCACCGCGGCGGCGTGGAGGACAAAGCGCCGGCGCGGCTCAGCCGAAGCAGAGCGCTCGACGAAGGAGACCTGTGGATCCGACTGTTGCTTGAGGGTTTTCCAAACTGATGCAAAGAGTTAGCGAGGAACCTGCTGTGCAATCATCGTTGTTCCAAAAGGCAACTGGACACGACCGGCGAAGGCTATAAATCTTCATTTGCCGTTGCTTGATATGAATGGGAGTGCCGCAGGAAATGCCGCTGAGTGCCGAAGAGATCGCCAGTCATCCGGCAGCTCTCCGCGGTGTCCAGGAACAGTCGCGCGCGCTTATCCACATCTACGAAACCAGCCCGCGCCTTGCCGCCGTTTTTGCCACCCAGCAGCGCTGGCTGCTCGGCCATGTCGGGCTCGCTTTGCATTTCAGGCGCGACCCCAATGATCGCCGCACCGAAATGACGGTGGCGCGTTTCATCGAGGTCGTGCGCCGCAATTCAGTCGCCAGCCGCAACACCGCCGAGGCGTTCGTCAAGGAAATGCTGCACTACAACGTCGCTGAATATCTTTCGATGAGCGGCGATGGCCGTGCCCACCCCTTGCGGGTGACCGCGGCCACCATTGAGACCTTCACCGGCTGGATCCATGCCCATTTGAGGACGCTTGATCGGATCGACGGCGGGAACCGGTTGGCAACCTTCCTCGAGCGGCCCGATGTGCTGGCAAAGCTGCAGCCATTGATCTGCGACGGATTGCTCGCGTCCGTTCCGGTGCGGGAACCCGAACAGACTTTCTCGTTGTTTATCTGGTTGAACAACGGCGGCATCGTCATGGACTGGCTGATGTCGGGCATCGACCCGGAGGACGCCAACCTCGAGAAGATTCCGACCGGCGTCATTTCGATCAGCGAATTCGCGCATTGGTTGAAGTTGTCGCGCACGCATCTGGCGCGCAAGCTCCATGACGCCGAGGCGCTCGGCAGTATCGGCTGGGTCGGCCAGCGCGGACATTCCGTCATGTGGGTCTCACGGCAGTTCTTCCAGGAATACATGGCCGTGCAGGCAGCCAAGCTCGCTGTGGTCGATGCGGCCTTCGAGGTATGTTTTTCCACGGCCCGCGAAAACTGAGCGCCTATCCGGCTTTCAGAATAGCCGAGAAGCGCGGGTCGAAAGCCCTGCTGATCGGCTCGGCCGCGGCGCCGACGGCGATGGCCCATGGATCGGTGGTGCCGAGTTGCAAACGCGGCAGTCGCCGCCCGGGGCGATCGGCGATGGACGGCAGCAGCGGATGCATGGCCTGCAGCAGGCGCCGGGCCAGAGGCTCGGGCGCGCCGCTGGTGAGGATGACGGTCTGTGGATCGAAGATCGTTTCGATGAGATGCACGCTCCAGCGCAGATCGGATGCGGCGTCTTCGATCCAGCCCATGACCTTGGGATCTGCCGCGACGGCCAAGGCGGCCAATTTTTCGTAGAGGTTGGCATCGGCGGGGTTGAGGCCGAGATGCTGGTAGAGCGAAGCAAGCGAGGCGCGGTGCTCGAGCGGCGTCGAACCTGGCCCCGCGGGAGACAGCAGCGCCATGCCGATCTCGCCGGCATTGCCGTTGCCGCCGCTGTAAAGCTCGCCGTTGAGGATGAGCCCGGCGGCGATGCCGTAACCCACATAGAGGCAGACCGCGTGATCGATGCCATGCGCCGCGCCGACGATGCGCTCCGCCGTGGCGCAGGCAGCGGCGTCGTTCTGCAATCCGACATTCAGTCCGGTCCCGGCCGCCAGCGTCTCCAGCAGCGGAAATTGCTGCCAGGCCGGCATCATCCATTTGTTGTCGGGATTCTTGAGGCCGAAAGGCCCTGGCATCGCGACGCCGAGGCCGACCAACCGTCGCTCCGATTGGGCGGAGATGCCGGCCAGCTCGTGCCTGACGCGAGCCACAAGCCCGAGGATGATCTCGACGCCTTCCGACGGTTGGTCGAACGGAAGGCTCGCCTCGGCGCGGGCCACGACATTGCCGACGAGGTCGACCACGACCACACGTGTCAGGTGTCGGTCGATCTGCAGGCCGATGGCGAAGGCGCCTTCCGGCACCAGCCTGTAGGGCGTGAAGGGCTGCCCCCTGCCCTTGCGCACCGCATCCAGCGCCACGACCAGGCCGTCGCGTTCGAGATCCTCGACGATATTCGAAACCGCCTGCTTGGTGAGCTGGGTCGCTCGCGCCAGGTCGGCGCGCGATAGCGCGCCGTTGAGCCGCAGCGCCTCGATCATGACGCGGCGGTTGTGCGCGCTCGTCCCCTCCTGGTTGGTGCCGCTCTTGGCGCGGATCGGGCTGATGTCGTGCACCTGCGTTTCCCCCTTGACTCCATTAAAGGATTGCATGACTAATTAAGTCAAGCGAATTGACTTAATGGTGAAGACCAGAACGGTTTCAAGAAAAAGACGGCATGGCGCCGAGCCTTCGCCGCCCGCCGCTCCGGCAGATCCGGTCACACGCGATAGCATTCGGGAGAGCGGCGTGCTGCCTACGCCGCCAACCCGCGGATTTCTAAAATGGGAGAAAAAACATGCTGAAATCGATCGGTAGGACACTTCTGGGCGCGGTCTTCATTGGCGGGCTGCTGGTTCCCCACGCCTTCGCCGAAACCACCTTGAACGCGCTCTTCATGGCGCAGGCCGCCTACAGCGAAGCCGACGTCCGCGCCATGACCGAGGCCTTCACCAAGGCCAATCCGGACATCAAGGTCAATCTCGAATTCGTTCCCTATGAAGGCCTCCACGACAAGACCGTGCTCGCGCAAGGCTCCGGCGGCGGTTACGACGTCGTGCTGTTCGACGTCATCTGGCCGGCAGAATATGCGACCAACAAAGTGCTGGTGGACGTGTCGTCGAAGATCACCGACGAAATGAAGAAGGGCGTGCTGCCCGGCGCCTGGACCACCGTCCAGTATGACGGCAAGTACTATGGCATGCCCTGGATCCTCGACACCAAATACCTGTTCTACAACAAGGAAATCCTGGAGAAGGCCGGCATCAAGGCGCCGCCGAAGACCTGGGACGAGCTCAACGAACAGGCCAAGATGATCAAGGACAAGGGTCTGCTCGCCACGCCGATCGCCTGGAGCTGGTCGCAGGCCGAAGCCGCCATTTGCGATTACACCACCCTGGTCAGCGCCTATAAGGGCGACTTCCTCAAGGACGGCAAGCCGGACTTCCAGAACGGCGGCGGCCTCGAGGCGCTGAAATACATGGTCGACAGCTACAAGTCGGGCCTGACCAATCCCAATTCCAAGGAATTCCTGGAAGAAGACGTCCGCAAGGTGTTCGAAAACGGCGATGCCGCCTTCGCGCTCAACTGGACCTATATGTACAACATGGCCAACGACCCGAAGGACTCGAAGGTTGCCGGCAAGGTCGGCGTCGTGCCGGCGCCGGGCGTTGCCGGCAAGAGCGAGGTTTCGGCCGTCAACGGCTCGATGGGTCTCGGCATCACCGCCGTCAGCAAGCATCCTGACGAGGCCTGGAAGTACATCGAGTTCATGACCTCTCAGAAGACGCAGAACCAGTACGCCAAGCTCTCGCTGCCGATCTGGGCCTCGTCCTACGACGACCCGGCCGTCACCAAGGGCCAGGAAGAGCTGATCGCCACGGCAAAGCTTGGGCTCGCGGCCATGTATCCGCGTCCGACCACGCCGAAATACCAGGAACTGTCGACCGCCCTGCAGCAGGCCATCCAGGAATCGCTGCTCGGCCAGACCTCGCCTGAAGACGCGCTGAAGACGGCGGCCGAAAACAGCGGCCTTTGAACCCAATCGCTGAACCGCGGGCGGCCTTGCGCCGCCCGTGTTATCACTGAAATTTCGACGATCAGGGAGAGGCGCCTCGGATGTCAGGCACCTGGATGACGACTCGTGCGTGGCTGCTGATGCTGCCGCTTTTGGTGGTCATGGTCGCCGTCATCGGCTGGCCGCTGGTCGACACCGTCGGCCTCTCCTTCACCGACGCCAAGCTGGTTGGCACCGCGGGCAATTTCGTCGGCATCGACAATTACACCAAGATGCTGACCAGCTCGAACTTCACCCGAACGCTGACGACCACCACCTGGTTCGCCGTCGTTTCGGTCGCCGCCGAAATGGTGATCGGCGTGCTGGCCGCGCTGCTGCTCAACCAGGAATTTCGCGGCCGCAGCGTGTTGCGCGGATTGATGATCCTGCCCTGGGCGCTGCCGACCGTGGTCAACGCCACGCTCTGGCGACTGATCTACAATCCCGAATATGGCGCGCTGAACGCAGCACTCACGCAATTGCATGTCATCGACGCCTATCGTTCCTGGCTGGGCGAGCCCGGAACGGCGCTGGCGGCGCTGATCGTCGCCGACTGCTGGAAGAACTTTCCGCTGGTGGCACTCATTGCGCTCGCAGCCCTGCAGGCGGTGCCGCGCGACATCACCGCCGCCGCCCTGGTCGACGGCGCCGGTCCCTTCGCCCGCTTCCGCTTCGTCATCCTGCCCTATCTTGCCGGGCCGCTGATGGTGGCACTTGTGCTGCGCACCATCGAAGCCTTCAAGGTCTTCGACATCATCTGGGTGATGACGCGCGGCGGCCCTGCCAACAGCACCCGCTCGCTGTCGATCCTCGTGTATCAGGAGGCCTTTTCCTTCCAGCGCGCCGGCTCCGGCGCGTCGCTGGCGCTGATCGTTACTCTGCTCGTCACCGTGCTTGCCGTTGCCTATGCGGCGCTGGTCAAGAAGACCGCGGGGAGCGCCGCCTGATGGAACGCAAGAACCCGGTCTTCACCGCCTTCATCTATGCCTGCGCCATCCTGCTCGCCGCGGTGATCCTGGCGCCGCTCGTCTGGCTCTTCGTGATGAGCATTTCGCCGGCGGCCGATCTCGCCGCCAAGCCCTTGCGCTGGTGGCCGCAAAGCGCCGACTTCTCCCGCTATGCGCAGCTTTTGTCGACGACCGAAAATAGCGCCGGCGCCGCCTTCACCGCATCGCTGCGCAACAGCCTCGAGGTCGCGGGCATGGCGACGCTCGCCGCCATCCTGCTTGCCGTGCCGGCCGGCTGGGCCGTCTCGCGCACGCCCTCGGTCGGCTGGTCGCTGTCCATGGTGATCGCCACCTACATGCTGCCGCCGGTGGCGCTTTCGGTGCCGCTCTATATGGGGCTGTCCTATCTCGGCCTGCTCAACAACGTCTTCGGGCTGGCGCTGATCTATTTGACGATCCTGGCGCCATTCACCACCTGGCTGATGAAATCGGGCTTCGATGCCATCCCGCGCGAGATCGAGGCAGCCGCCATGATCGACGGCGCCGGGCTCTTCCAGACCTGGCGCATCCTCAGTTTGCCGCTGGCGGCGCCCGTGGTGGCGACATCGGCGCTCTTTGCCGTGCTGCTTGCCTGGGACGAGTTCTTCTACGCACTGCTCTTCACCTCGGACCAGCGGGCGAAGACGCTCACCGTCGCCATCGCCGATCTCGCCGGCGGCCGCGTTTCCGACTACGGGCTGATCGCCACGGCCGGCGTGCTTGCCGCCTTGCCGCCAGTGCTGATCGGCCTCGTCATGCAGCGCGCGCTGATTTCGGGTCTCACCAGCGGCGGTGTGAAAGGATAATGATGATTGGAGAAAAGAAGCGCCCCGCGGGGCTTGCCGCAATCGATCGCGAGATGGCGCGCCAGCATGAGGATGCGATCGCCTCATTCAAGAACAACACCGATATCGCCGGCCAGGTCGCTGCCTCGATCAGGCGCAACGGCAGGCTGGTCCTGCTCGGTATGGGCGCCTCGCATGCCGTCGCCCGGACCGTCGAGCCGCTTTATCGCGCCCGCGGCATCGATGCCATCGCGGTGCCGCTTTCGGAGCAGCTCGGCCAGCCATTGCCCCTCACCGGCAGGACGGTGCTCGTCACCTCGCAATCCGGAGAGAGCGCCGAGGTGGTGCGGTGGTTCTCCGAGGCAGGTCAGCGCGCCGACATTTTCGGCCTGACGCTGGAAGCCGGCTCCTTCCTCGGCCGGACGATCCCATGCCTTGTCGGCGCCGGCGGCACCGAGCTTGCCTTTGCCGCGACTCGCAGCCTGACCGTGACCTTCGCCCTGCATCTCGCCATCCTGGCGGCACTCGGCGATGATCCCGCGCCGGCGCTCGCGGCGCTGGAGACTCCGGAAGCCATCGCGATCGACGCCGCGCTGGCTGCCCTGAGCGAGGTGGCGACCGTCGTCACCTCCGGCCGCAGCCTGCAGGGGCTGGCCGAGGCGCTGGCGCTCGGCCTCACCGAGCTGTCGCGCGTGCCATGCTTCTCCCTTGAAGGCGGTCAGCTTCGCCACGGGCCGATGGAGATGCTCAGCTCCAAAATCGGCATCGTCCTCTTTCGCGGCAACGACGCGACCGCCGATCTCGTCACCGCGATGGCGCTTTCCGTCGTCGAGGCCGGCGCGCGGCTGGTCATCTTCGACGCGTCCGGCAAGCCGCCCGTCGCTGGCGCCGTCACACTGGCCTTCAAGCCGGCCTCCGGGCTGGCGGCGGTCCTCGCCATGCTGCCGGTGGCACAATGTCTGATGATCGCCTTCGCCGATGCCCGCGTCGAGAATGCCGGGACGCCGGTCCGCACCACCAAGATCACGCGGAGCGAATGATGCGGCCGCTGGCGGTAATCGGCAACGTCAATGTCGACCTGATCGTCGGCCCAGTCGCGCCCTGGCCGAAGGCGGGAACGGAGACGGTTGTCGACCATGACGATCTGCGCGTCGGCGGCCAGGCCGGCAACAGCGCGCTTGCCTGGCAGGCGCTCGGCATCGACTTCGAAATCGCCGCCAATCTCGGCAACGACCAGTTCGGCCGCTGGCTGCGCGAAGCCTTCGGCTCCCGTGCGGAGAAATGGCCGGTTCATCCCGAGGGAACGACGCTGTCGGTCGGCATGACCCATCCCGATGGCGAGCGCACCTTTTTCACCACGCGCGGCCATCTGCCCCGCTTCAGCCTGGACGACGTTCTGTCCGTTCTCGAAGGCAAGCGGCTCTACGGCGGCTATGCGCTGCTTTGCGGCTCCTTCCTGACCGACGACCTCACCCGCGACTACGATGCCTTTTTCGACTGGGCCGAAGCGCATCATATCGCCGTTGCGCTCGACACCGGCTGGCCGATCGACGGCTGGACGGCGGCGAACTGCGCCGCCGCGCGCGGCTGGCTGTCGCACTGCGAGCTGGCCCTCTTCAACGAGGTCGAGACGACGACGCTGGCCGGGCTGGAAATCCCCGCGGACGCCGCGCGCAAGATCCGCGGCGGCATGAGGGAACGCGCGACCGTGGTCGTGAAGCGTGGGCCCGACGGTGCGATCGCCATCGGCGCCGACGGCCAGTTGATCGAAGTGCCGGCGCCGCGCGTGAAAGTCGTCGACACGATCGGCGCCGGCGATGTCTTCAACGCCGCCTTCCTCGCCGCGTTGGCGCAGGAGCGGTCGCTGGACAGCTGCCTGTCCGCCGCCGTCAGGGTGGCGTCGCGCGCCATCTCCACCTTGCCCCGCGACTATGGCGGGCCGATGCTTTTCGAGGACGCCGTCAATGAGCGCGCTTGAGATCCGCGATGTCCGCAAGAGCTACGGCAGCGTCGAAACGCTGAAAGGCATCGACATCGCGCTGGACAGCGGCGAGTTCCTGGTGCTGCTCGGCTCGTCCGGCTGCGGCAAGTCGACCTTGCTCAACATCATTGCCGGGCTGGCGGAGGCAACCAGCGGCGACGTGCTGATCGGCGGCCGCTCGGTGCTTGGCGTGCATCCGAAAAACCGCGACATCGCCATGGTCTTCCAGTCCTATGCTCTCTACCCGAACCTAACCGTGCACCGGAACATCGGCTTCGGGCTGGAGATGCGAAAGGTTCCGGCGGACCAACGCGACAAGGCGGTGCGCGAGGCGGCGAGGCTCCTGCAGATCGAAACCTTGCTCGACCGCAAGCCAGGCCAGCTTTCCGGCGGCCAGCGCCAGCGCGTCGCCATCGGCCGGGCGCTGGTGCGCAAGCCGCAGGTGTTCCTGTTCGACGAGCCGTTGTCCAATCTCGACGCCAAGCTGCGCCTGGAGATGCGAACCGAGCTCAAGCGCCTGCACGAAATGCTGCGGACCACGGTCGTCTATGTCACGCACGACCAGATCGAGGCGATGACGCTGGCGAGCCGGATCGCCGTCATGCGCGACGGCCGCATCGAACAGCTCGGCACGCCGCAGCAGATCTACAACCAGCCGGCGACGCTCTATGTCGCGGGCTTCGTCGGCGCCCCGTCGATGAACATGCTGGAAGCGGCCGTCGAGGATGGCAAGCTCGCAATCGCCGGCACGGACGCGCGGCTGGCGCTGCCGGCGCGCTACGCGGGCACGGCCAGCAACGGCGCAAAAGTCGTTGTCGGCATCAGGCCCGAAGCGCTCCGCCTTGGGTCCGGCAACAGCGCTGAACTGTCGCTGCCCGTCGAGATCGACGTGGTCGAACTGACCGGGCCTGAGCAGGTCACCACCGCTCGGATCGGCGCGCAGCGGGTGACGGCAACCCTGCCGCCGCAGGCTCGCGTCGCCAAGGGCGAGCGCTGCGCGTTTGTCTTCGACGAGATCTCGCTTCGCCTGTTCGATCCGGCGACCGGCAAGGCGTTCTGAGCAGCAGTATCAGGCGCCGCAGTTCGCGGCGCCCGCGCCTGCCCTTAGTCGATGTCGAACGACACGCCTTGCGCCAGGGGCAGCGCCTTGGAATAGTTCACCGTGTTGGTGGCGCGCCGCATATAGGCCTTCCAGGCATCCGAGCCGCTTTCGCGGCCGCCGCCGGTTTCCTTTTCGCCGCCGAACGCGCCGCCGATCTCCGCACCCGAGGTGCCGATGTTGACGTTGGCGATGCCGCAATCCGACCCGTCGACGCCGAGGAAGCGCTCTGATTCCTGCAGATCACGCGTGAAGATCGACGACGACAGGCCGGCGCCGACCGCATTGTGCAGCTCGAGCGCCTCGTCGAAATCGGAATATTTCATCACATAGAGGATCGGCGCGAAGGTCTCTTCCGTCACCGGTGAGACCTGCTTCGGCATCTCGACCAGCGCCGGGTGCACGTAATAGGCTTCCGCGTAGTCGTTCTCGACCCGTGTGCCGCCGGTCACCTTGCCGCCATGCGCTTGCGCTTCCTTGAGCGCCTTCTGCATGTTGTCGAAGGCGGCCTTGTCGATCAGCGGTCCGACCAGCGCCGACGTCTCCAGCGGATTGCCGACCGAAACGCTCTGATAGGCTTTCTTCAGCCGCGGCAGCAGCGCGTCATAGACGCTTTCATGCACGAACAGGCGCCGGAGCGTCGTGCAGCGCTGGCCGGCCGTGCCCATCGCGCCGAAGGCAATCGCCCGCAGCGCCATGTCGAGATCGGCGGTGGGCGCAACGATGCCGGCATTGTTGCCGCCGAGCTCCAGCACCGCGCGCGCGAAGCGCTTGGCAAGCCGCGGGCCGACCTCGCGGCCCATGCGGGTCGAGCCGGTGGCCGAAACCAGCGGCACCTTCGGATGGTCGACCAGCACCTCGCCGACGGCGCGGTCGCCGATCAGCACCTGGAGCAGGCCTTCCGGCGCGTCGGCGCCAAAACGCTCGACGGCGCGCTTGAAGATCGCCTCGCAGGCAAGCGCCGTCAGCGGCGTCTTTTCCGACGGTTTCCACACCACGGCGTCGCCGCAGACCAAGGCGAGCGCGGCGTTCCACGACCACACCGCAACGGGGAAGTTGAAGGCCGAGATCACGCCGACGACGCCGAGCGGATGCCAGGTTTCCATCATGCGGTGGCCGGGGCGCTCGGTGGCGATGGTCAGGCCGTAGAGCTGGCGGGAAAGGCCGACGGCGAAATCGCAGATGTCGATCATCTCCTGCACTTCGCCAAGGCCCTCCGACGGGATCTTGCCGACCTCGATCGACACCAGCCGGCCGAGTTCCGCCTTATGCGCGCGCAGTTCCTCGCCGAGCAGGCGCACCAGCTCGCCGCGCTTCGGTCCCGGCACCAGCCGCCAGGCCTGAAACGCCTTGTGGGCGGTATCGATGGCCTTGGCCGCATCGGCCGGCGAGTTCGTCTTCAGCGCCGCGATCTCTTCGCCCGTCACCGGGCTGTGCACGATGAGGTCGCCGCCGGAAAGCGCACCCTTGGCGACGCCCAGTTTCTCCAGAAGTGAGGCCGTTTCCTTGGCTATCGTCATTTTTATCCCTTTCAGATCCCGCCGTTGATATGGCGCGGGTGGAAGCCCTGCGCCATGCCTTTGGCCGTGCCATACGGCACGTCCAGGCGCTTTTGATGGCGTGGCATTACTCGTTTCAGGAAAAAACCGCCACCCCGGCATGGTCCAAGCCCTGCACGCAAAATTGGGCCAGGCAGTGGACCGGGGCGTGTTGAGATTCAGGTCAGGCCGAGCCGGAGTCGAAGACGGGCGCGAAGCGACCAAACCGGGCGGGTCCAAGAATCGGAGCGGAGCGTACTTAAAGTACGCGAGCACCGGCCTACGCCGGCCGTAGCTTTAACTGCCACGACCATTCATGAGTGCTTCGGCCGGCGAAGGCCGGAAGCGCAGGAAGCCGCCATTTGTAGTCGCAGCATAACCCGTTAGGCGTTGGGTCCCTTGTTAGACTAGACGACACCTTTTAGATTGGGCGCATGGCGCTCAAACGGATGGACAACATAGGAATCGTCGTCGACGACCTCGCAGGGACGATCGATTTCTTTCGCGAGCTTGGCCTCGAGCTCGAAGAGCGGGCCACGATCGAAGGAGAATGGGCCGGACGCGTCACCGGACTGGGCGATCAGCGCGTCGAGATTGCCATGATGCGCACGCCGGACGGTCACGGCCGGCTCGAGCTCTCCCGCTTCCTCACGCCGCCCGTCGTCGAGGATCACCGCAACGCCCCGGTGAACGCTCTAGGCTACCTCCGCGTCATGTTCACTTTGGACGACATCGACGAGACGCTTGAAAGGCTCCGCCAGCGCGGCGCGCAGCTCGTAGGCGAAGTAGTCCAGTATAAAGACGCATATCGGCTCTGCTACATCCGCGGGCCTGAAGGGCATCTCATCGGACTCGCCCAGGAACTCGGCTGAACGCAATACGAAGACAATGACGAGGAGCGACCAGTGTCGGCGAGCGCGTCTCGCAAAGGGTAACTTTGCATCAGGCGGCGCGGGCTTCATCGAGCGGACGCGCGCCGGAGCCGGCATCACCTGAATCCTCAGCGTGCTTTCTGAATCGACGACGTCCCGGCGCTCTCCTTGATCAGCCGATCGATATGCATGCGGATATGGGCTGCCTCGGCGGCGGTGTTGGCAAGGGCGATCGCGCGGTCGAAGGCCACGCGCGCCTCCTCGCCACGACCAAGCTGCATCAGCAGGCCGCCCTTCAGGCCGAAGAAGTGGAAATAGCCCGCCAGCCGTTCTTCCAGCGGCTCGACCATGGCGAGCGCCGCCTCCGCGCCGCGCACCTTGCTCACCGCGACGGCGCGGTTCAGCGTCACCACTGGCGACGGCTGCATCTGTTCGAGCAGGCCGTAGAGCAGATCGATCTCGGTCCAGTCCGTATCCTCGGGCGTCGCCGCCCGCGCATGCAGCGCCGCGATTGCCGCCTGCACCTGGTAGGGGCCGGGCTTGCGATGGCGCAGCGCCTTGTCGACCAAGGCCAGCCCCTCGTCGATCATCTTGCGGCTCCAGAGCGACCGGTCCTGGTCCTCGAGCAGCACGATTTCGCCACTCTCGTCGAAGCGTGCCGGCGCGCGCGCATGCTGCAATAGAAGCAGCGCGGTCAGCCCCATGATCTCGGGTTCCTGCTGAAACAGCCGGAGCAGCAGCCTGGCGAGCCGGATCGCTTCCTCGCAAAGCGGGGCGCGGGCCGGCGCCTCGCCGCCATTGGTCGAGTAGCCCTCGTTGAAGATGAGATAGATCATCGCCGCGACCGCCGCGAGCCGCTCCGAGCGCTCGACCGCACCCGGTGTCTCGAACGGCACGCCCGCGTCGGCGATGCGCGCCTTGGCGCGGGTGATGCGCTGCTCCATGGCGCTTTCGCCGACGAGGAAGGCGCGCGCGATCTGCTTGACGGTGAGGCCGGAAACGATGCGCAGCGCCACCGCGATCTGCTGCGTCGCCGGCAGGTCGGGATGGCAGCAGATGAACAAGAGCCGCAGGATGTCGTCACGGTAGTGCGCGCCGTCCAGCCGCTCGGCCATATCGCCTTCGGCATCCTCGAGATCGGAAATCTGGTCCTCTTCCGGCATCGGCGCCTGCTTGGCGCGCTTGCGCACCGCGTCGATGCCGCTGTTGCGGCCGACGAAGATCAGCCAGGCCGCCGGATCGCGTGGCGGCCCGTTCTTCGGCCAGTTCTTCAGTGCCCTGAGACATGCATCCTGGAAAGCTTCTTCCGCGGCGTCGAGGTCGCGGAAATAGCGCAGCAGCGCGCCCATCGCCTGCGGACGGGCGGTGCTGATCGCGTTGCTGATCCAGGCAAGATCGGTCATGCGGGTACCTTGGTCGGATTGAAGACGGAGATCGGCCTGATCTCGTAGGAGCCGCCGCTCGGATTGACCTCGGAGAGCTCGCGGGCGAACTCGACGGCCTCGTCAAGGTCGCGGCATTCGAGCGTGTAGAAGCCGAGAAACTGCTCCTTGGTCTCGGCGAACGGGCCGTCGAGCACGATCGATTCGCCCTTGACCTTTCTCAAGGTCGTCGCGGCGGTGGTCGGCAAGAGACGCGCCACAGGTCCTAGCCGGCCTGCTTTGGCGTATTTGTCCTGGACATTGAGGAGCTTTGCCATGACCTCATCATCCTGTTCCTTGCTCCAGGAGCAGACGACGTCTTCGGAGGCGTAGCAGAGGATGGCGTAGAGCATGGTGCGTCCTTTCCATATCAAAGGACGAGACAGTAGGACCCTTCCCGACACAAGGTCGATAAAAAAATTGTAGGGCGATCACAGGCTTATCCGGTTCCCTTGCCGCTCATCGGAGCCATGCGCCTTGAGCCACCTCAACACTAGCGTCTCTTCCTCGTCGAGGCCTGTTATAAGACGCTTTCGCTCGTTGGCTTTCGCCATTTCACTGAGCAGCTTCCCCTCGCCCCACGCCTCGAAGACGAGTGGGTGGATATAGCACCGGCGGCAGACGGCTCGCGTGTTGCCGAGCCGTTCAGCAACCTTGTCGACGATACCGTTCATCACCCGCTTTCGCTGGGCAGCACTTTCGGGCAACTCCGTCTGCGCAAACAGCGATGCCGCATGAATGGTGCCGCCCCAGGTGCGGAAATGCTTTGAGCTGAACTCCGGGCCGGACGCCTCGCGAATGTAGCGGTTGATGTCCTCGGAGCGCACCGGCCGGCGATCACCGCCTTCATCGAGATACTGGAACAGCGTCTGGCCCGGCAGGCCCTGCGCGCCGCGCACGACCTTGGCTATGCGGCGGTCGACGAGCTTCAGCTTCCATTCCTTGCCGGACTTGCCCTTGAAGGCGAAGCGCAGCCTCGATCCCTCGATATCGACATGGCGGTCGCGCAACGTGGTCAGCCCGAAACTCTTGTTGTCCCGGGCATAGGCGGCATTGCCGACACGGATCATGGTGTTGTCGAGCAGCCGGACGATCGCGGCGACCACGCGTTCCATCGGCAGGCCGTGCCGGCGCAGGTCGGCATCGATCTGGCTCCGGAGATCGGGCAATGCCTCGGCAAAGGCAACAAGACTGGAATATTTGACGCCGTCCCGCTCCTCGGTCCATTGCGGATGATAGCAGTACTGCTTGCGCCCGCGCTGATCCCGGCCCGTCGCCTGGATATGGCCGTTCGGGTGGGGCGAGATCCATACATCGGTCCACGCCGGCGGAATGACGATCGCCTTGATGCGGTCCAGCGTCGCTGCGCTGACCGCGTTCCCGTTCGGACCGACGTAGCAAAATCCCTTGCCTTTTCTCAGGCGCCGGATGCCCGGATCGCCGTCGCTGACATAGCTTAGCGAGGCGCGCTCGGCCGAACTTTGCGCGCCGTTTCCTTGCATTTCCTCACCACCGGCCAGGCGGTCGGAGGACGATTGTGCTCGTTGCAGCATGACGGCTCCACGGAACTGGTCCGTAGATAAGCCGCGCGATAGGCGGCTGGTTCCACCGTCCCAACAGCGCGCCCTTCAACCTTGCCGGTCGGCGGACACGTCGGCCATCCAGAGTCCACCATCGTCGGTGTGGGCGGGAAAATAGTCCCGCCCGGCCGGAATTGCCTCCAGAACCGCCCCCGACTCATCCGCCAGATAATCGTAGCCGAGCTGCTGCAGCAGGCTACCGGGATCGAGATGATTGTAGAGGTCGCGACGTGCCGCGCGCCGGATCGCAATTTGAGAAGCAGCCCGCGCGACCGATCGTACGCCTTCAGGCAGCGACCGGGATGACGTCGACCGCCTGCTCGCCGACCTGGCCGCCGGTGGTCTTCAGGACGCCGACGATCGGCGCCACGTCGGAATAGTCGCGGCCGTATCCGACCGTGATGTGGTCGTTGCTCGCGCGCATGCCGTTGGTCGGGTCGAATTCCTGCCAGCCGGCATCGCGCCCGCACCAGGCTTTCACCCAGGCATGCATGGCGTCGGCGCCTTCGAGCCTCGGCTTGCCCATGGGCGGGATGGTGCGCAGGAAGCCGCTGAGATAGCCGGCGGGGATGCCAAGCCCACGTAGCCCGGCGATCATGATATGGGAAAAATCCTGGCAGACCCCGCGTTTCAGCGCGAAGGCATCGCTGGCGCGCGTCTGCACGGTGGTTGCCTTGCCGTCATAGGTGAAATCGCGGTGGATGCGGTTGCAGAGATCGACCGCCGTGGCGGCCGCCGAACCGGCGAGGCTTTCCCGCGCATAGGCGGTGATCGCCGTATCGATGCCGGCGTAATCGCTGGCGGCGAGGAAATGATGCGGCGCGTTGGGCGACAGCGAACGAACCGCGTCGAGTTCCGCCCTCAAGCCGTGGATGTCGGGCGAGACGTCGAGGCCGGGTTCCGGCCGCGACACCGACACCCGTGCGCTCATCCTGATGTCGAGCTCCTCATGCGCGTCGCGAAAGGCGATCGCGGTGACTTTGTTGCCGAAGAAATCGGAAAAATCCGCCCGCTCGGCCGGCATCGGCTCGAACGACAGCGAGGCGGCGATAACCCGCTGCAGGCCGGGAATCGTCTGCGGCAGCACGCGCACCTGATGCCGGCCGCCGCCGGCAGCGGCGGCGTAGTCGTAGTGCAGGTGGAGCCTGATGTCGTAAAGCATCTAACCGAAATAGGCCCTGGCGAGGCTGTTGTAGAGATCGCCGATCTGGTTGGCGAGATCGTCGAGCACCTTCGCGGTCATGTCGTGGGGCTCCATCACGGCAATCGCCGTGTTGAGCTGCAGGATTTCCTTCGCCGCGGGCGACATATGTCCCTCGCCGCCGACCGAAGGCAGCATGCCGATCTCGGCCTTGAGCCGCTCGAGCTGGAACAGAATCGAGCGCGGGTTGAGCGGATCGAGCGCGAGCAGGTCGATCACCGTGCGCCGGCCGGCCTGCACCGGATATTGCCGGCGGTGGGTCATCACGCTGTCGCCGATTTCCAGCATCATGTCGAGCGCGCCGTCCGGAGCGCCGTTTCCGGTCAGCCGCGCCAGCGCGCGGGCTATCTGGATGCCGCGCTCCAGCCGTCGCCCGATCTCCAGGAAACGCCAGCCGGTGAAGCGGTACATGTTCTCGTGCAGCAGGCCTGAGAAGCCGGCAAGCTTGCGCAGCATGACCGTCATTGCCCGCGTCGCGTCGTCGCCGGGAGCCACGGTGCCGGCGAATTTATGGATGGTTTTCGACAGGTCCTTCAGCGCCAGCCAGCCGTCCGGCGAGAAGCGGTCGCGGATCTGGCCGGCGCTGTAGACGGCGCTGTCCAGCATGCCGATCAGCCCCAGAGGGATCGCCGTCTCGACCTCGATGCCGAACGGTTCGAGATAGTCCCTGATGTCGGCGAGCAGCGGCATCTCGGGGTCGGATGTCTCCGCCAGCCTGACGTGATAGGCGCGCAGCACGCGCACCGTGTCTTCAGAGCGCTCGATATAGCGGCCGAGCCATGTCAGGTTCTCCGCCGCGCGGCTTGGCAGGCTGCCCGGCATGGTGCGGGTGAAGCTGTCATGCTCCTGCGGCAGCAGCGTCTCGCGCTCGACCGGCCGGTCGCTGACCACCCAGACATCTGCCGCCTGGCCGCCGCGCTGCATGGCGATCGCGGTCGGATCGAGCGAGAAGCCGACGCGTGCAAAGCCGCCGGGCATTACGGTCCAGCCTTCTTGTGTTCGCGCCAGATAGACACGCAGGCTGGCGGGCCGCGGCTCAAGCCGGCCACCGAAAAAGACCGGCGTTGTCGAAAGCGTCACCGCTTCCTGGCCGACAAAGGCGTCGCCATCGGCTTCGATCCGCGCGACCAGCTCCGCCCGCTCCCCTGCCGACAGCGCCGAGCCGAGCCTGGTCGCGCCATCGTCCTCGAAGGCGAGCCGCGTAGACAGCGCCGGACCGACCACCATGCGGTCGACATTGGCCAGTACATGGTCGCGTTCGGTCTGCTGTCCGCACCACCAGGTGGCGATGTTCGGCAGCTTGAGCTCCTCGCCGCGCAACTCGCGCGCAATCCGCGGCAGGAAGGAAAGCAGCGCCCGCGTTTCCGCCAAGCCCGAACCGAGCGCGTTGACCGCTGAGACAGTGCCGCGTCGGATCGCCTCGACCAGTCCCGGCGTGCCGATCTGCGAGTCCGGCTTGAGTTCGAGCGGATCGGCAAAGGCCGCATCGAGCCGCCGCCACAAAACGCCGATCGGCATCAAGCCCGAAACGGTGCGCACCATCAAGCGGCCGCCGGAAACGGTCAGGTCCTCGCCTTCGAGCAGCATGATACCGAGATAACGCGCGATATAGGCATGCTCGTAATAGGTCTCGTTGAGCGGTCCGGGCGTGAGGATGGCGACGCGGCCGCCCGAGTCCTTCGCCATGCCGTTCAACGCATCGCGGAAACGGCGGAAGAAGCCGGCAAGACGGTGCACATGCATCTCGCCATAGATGTCGGAAAGCGCACGCGTGGTCGCGACCCGGTTCTCCAGCGCGAAGCCGGCGCCCGACGGCGCCTGCGTGCGATCGCCCAGCACCCACCAGCGGCCGTCCGGGCCGCGGCCGAGTTCGAAGGCGACCATATGCAGGAAATGACCGCTTGCCGGCCCGATCCCGACGACCGGGCGCAGATATTCCGGACTGGCTGCGATCAGCCCGGCCGGCAGGATGCCGGTCTCGATCAGCCGGTTCGGCCCGTAGATGTCGGCGAGGATCGCCTCGAACAGGTCGACGCGCTGGACAAGGCCGACGCTGATCTCGGCCCATTCCTTTTCGTCGATCAGCAGCGGGACATGCGCCAGCGGCCACTCGCGTTCGTTGGCGCCGGCCTTGTCGTAAACGCGGTAATAGACGCCGGCGTCGCGCAGATACTGGTCGGCGCGGGCAAAGCGCTGTCCGAGCGTTTCAGCCCCCAATTCGTCCAGAGCTTCGATGAAGGACCGCCAGGCCGGGCGCGGATTGCCTGTGGCGTCGACCATCTCGTCGACGACGCCGTCGATCGGCCGATAGTGCTCCAGCAGGCCCTGCGCCCGCGGCCTGCCGCCCGCCCGTCTTTGATTCCCCTTTGCCATGGTCGATCAGAGTCTCGCCGGCCGCCTGAGGTCAAGGGTCATCGGGAAGTCTTCAGAGCCTTCTTCGTCGCGCAGCACATAGCCGCCCGGCGTATGACCGCGCGGCTCGAAGCGGGCGAGCCGCCGCGCCTCGGCCTCGTTGCCGTTGACCGGGAAGGTGTCGTAATTGCGGCCGCCCGGATGTGCGACATGGTAGACGCAGCCGCCGATCGAGCGGCCCGACCAGCGGTCGTAGATGTCGAAGATCAGCGGCGTGTTGACGGGCAGCGCCGGATGCAGGCCCGACGCCGGCTGCCAGGCCTTGAAGCGCACGCCCGCCACCGCGACCTCTCTGCTGTCGGTCACCTTCATCGGCACGATGCGGCCATTGCAGACGATGGCATGGCGCTCCGGATTGAGGCCTTCGGTCCTCACCTGCAGCCGCTCGACCGAGGAATCGACGAAGCGGACCGTGCCGCCGATCGCGCCCTGCTCGCCCATCACATGCCAGGGCTCCAGCGCTTGCCTGAGTTCCAGCTTGACGCCGCCTTGGCTTACCTCGCCGCAAAACGGGAAGCGGAATTCGAGTTGGGCTGCGAACCATTCCGGACGGAAGTCGAAGCCATTGAGCTTCAGGTCTTCCAGAACGTCGAGGAAATCCGCCCAGACATAATGCGGCAGCATGAAGCGGTCATGCAGCGACGTGCCCCAGCGCACGAAGCGGCCGTCGAGCGGGTTCTTCCACGCGCGCGCGATGATGGCGCGGACGAGAAGCTGCTGTGCGAGCGACATGCGCGCATTGGGCGGCATTTCGAAGCCGCGGAACTCGACCAAGCCGAGCCGTCCGGTCGGACCGTCCGGCGAGAACAGTTTGTCGATGCAGATCTCCGAACGATGCGTGTTGCCGGTCACGTCGGTCAAGAGATTGCGGAACAGCCGGTCGACCAGCCACGGCAAGGGCGCCTCGCCCTTGTCCGGGCGCGCCACCTGCGCCAGCGCGATCTCCAGCTCATAGAGCGAATCGTGGCGCGCCTCGTCGAAGCGCGGCGCCTGGCTGGTCGGGCCGATAAACAGGCCCGAGAACAGGTAGGACAGCGAGGGATGCCGCTGCCATTGCAGCACCAGGCTCTTCAACAGGTCCGGCCGGCGCAGGAACGGGCTGTCGTTCGGGGTCGCGCCGCCGACCACGACATGGTTGCCGCCGCCGGTGCCGGTATGGCGGCCGTCGATCATGAACTTGTCGGTGCCGAGCCGCGACTGCCGCGCCTCCTCGTAGATCGCCGTCGTCGTGGCGACACATTCCTGCCAGTTGGCGGCCGGATGGATGTTCACCTCGATGACGCCGGGATCGGGCGCGACGCGGATGACATTGAGGCGCGGATCATGCGGCGGGCCGTAGCCTTCGATATGCACCGGCAGGCCGATCGCCTTCGCCGCGTTCTCGGCCGCCGCCACCAGTTCGAGATAGTCCTCCAGCGCCTCGACCGGCGGCATGAACACGCAGAGCCGTCCGTCGCGCGGCTCGACAGTGAGCGCCGTCCGCACCGCGCCGCCGATTTCGGTAATCTCCTGCTCGACGCGGTCCTGCTGGCCGGCCACCGCGGTGAAGGACACCGCCTGCTGGCGGCGCGCCATTTCGTCGGCGCCTTCAAGCTCTGCCGGCGCGGCCCCCGGCAAGATAGCTTCGCGCGCTGGCAGCGGACCGCGCGGCAGCGACGGATCGACCGGCACGATATAAGGGAATTGCGCCGGCGGCACGTAAGGCAGCGTGCCGAGCGGCAAGCGGTAGCCGACCGGCGAGTCTCCGGGCACCAGGAACAGCCGGCCGCGCCGCGTCTTCCACCTCTCGGAGCGCCAGCGTTGCCCCGCAGCCTGGCTGTTCCAGCGCTGCACAGGCAGCACGTAGCCCGACGGCTTGGTCAGGCCGCGCTCGAAGACACGCGCCATGCGGCTGCGCTCCTCGGGATCTTCCAGCTTGGAGTTGGAAGGGTCGACATTGGCCGGCAGCTTACCTTCCTTGAGCAGCCATTCGGCCGGGTCCTCATAGGCCTCGCTGACCATCGCTTTGTCGATGCCGAGCTCGCCTGCGATCGCCGTGAGCAGGCTTTCGGCCTGCTCCGGTCCCACAGGGACGCTGCTCTTCTCCCGCGCGATCAACGAAGGATCGCTCCATACCGGTTGGCCGTCGGTGCGCCAGTAGAGCGAGAAGGTCCAGCGCGGCAGGCTCTCGCCCGGATACCATTTGCCCTGGCCGTAGTGGAGAAAACCGCCCGGCGCGAAGCGTTCGCGCAGCCGGCGGATCAGTTCATCCGCCTTATCGCGCTTGGTCGGGCCGACGGCTGCCGTGTTCCATTCGGCGGACTCGAAATCGTCGATCGACACGAAAGTCGGCTCGCCGCCCATGGTGAGCCGCACATCCTGCTCGTGCAGAACCGCATCGACCTTGTTGCCGAGCGCGTCGAGCGCCTCCCAGCTCTCGTCCGAGAAAGGCTTGGTGATGCGCGGATGCTCGGCGATGCGATCGACGCGCATGTCGAAGCCGAAATCGACATTGGCGAAGCTTGCCATGCCGGAGATCGGCGCGGCATTGCGGAAATGCGGCGTCGCCGCCAGCGGCACATGGCTCTCGCCGGTAAGCAGGCCGGAAGTCGGATCGAAGCCGATCCAGCCTGCGCCCGGAATATAGACCTCGCACCAGGCGTGCAGGTCGGTGAAGTCGACTGCGGTTCCCGGCGGTCCGTCGAGCGAGATAAGATCAGGCTTGAGCTGGATGAGATAACCCGAGACGAAACGCGCGGCGATGCCGAGATTGCGCAGGATCTGCACCAGCAGCCAGCTCGAATCCCGGCACGAACCCTTGGCCGCGGCAAGCGTCTCCTCCGGTGAATAGACGCCGGTCTCCATGCGCACGATGTAGGCGATCTCGCGCTGCAGCCGCGCATTGAGGTCGACGAGGAAGTCGACGGTATTCCTCGGACTGCGGTCGATCGTCCCGAGGAAAGCTGAAAGCAGCGGCCCTGCTGGCTCAGGCGTCCGGTAGATGGCGAGATCGTCCCTGATCTCTTCCGGGTATTCGAACGGAAAGCTCTCGGCCGCCGGCTCGACGAAGAAATCGAACGGATTGTAGACCGTCATGTCGGCGACGAGATCGACTTCGATCTTGAGCTCGCTCACTGGCTCTGGAAAGACAAAGCGGGCGAGGAAATTGCCGTACGGGTCCTGCTGCAGGTTGACGAAATGGTTCTTCGGCTCGACCTTCAGCGAATGGCTGAGCACCTTGGTGCGCGAATGCGGCGCTGGCTGCAGCCTGATCACCTGAGGGCCGAGCACCACCGGCCGGTCGTATTTGTAGTGGGTCAGGTGGTGGACGGCTGCCAGAATTGCCATGATGCCCCGGGGAATGGCGTTTTACCGCCAGACCCTGACACAGGTCCTGGGCATTCTCCAAGCGGAGATGTTGCGCTGCACCTAATTTAAGCAGCGTTGCCGGCTTAGAAAAAAGCTTGAATGCCTGTTTGGGCACGTCCGAGGATCAGCGCGTGCACGTCATGCGTGCCCTCATAAGTGTTGACCGTCTCCAGGTTCTGCGCGTGGCGCATCACGTGATAGCCGATCTGGATGCCGTTGCCGCCATGCATGTCGCGGGCTTGGCGGGCGATGTCGAGCGCCTTGCCGCAATTGTTGCGCTTGACGATGGAGATCATTTCCGGCGCCATCTTGCCTTCGTCCATCAGCCGGCCGACGCGCAGAGAACCCTGCAGGCCGAGCGCGATCTCGGTCTGCATGTCGGCGAGTTTCTTCTGGAAGAGCTGCGTGCCGGCGAGCGGCTTGCCGAACTGCTTGCGGTCGAGGCCGTATTGCCGCGCCCGGTGCCAGCAATCCTCGGCGGCGCCCATCGCGCCCCAGGAAATGCCGTAGCGCGCCCGGTTGAGGCAGCCGAACGGTCCTTTCAGGCCCGAAACATTGGGCAGCAGCGCCCCTTCGCCGACCTCGACGCCCTCCATCACCACCTCGCCGGTGATCGAGGCCCGCAGCGAGAGTTTGCCGCCGATCTTCGGCGCCGACAGGCCCTTCATGCCTTTCTCCAGCACGAAGCCGCGGATCTGGTTGTCATGTGCTGCCGACTTCGCCCAGACGACGAACACGTCGGCGATCGGCGCGTTGGATATCCACATCTTGGAGCCGGAGAGCCTATAGCCGTTCGCCGTCTTTTCGGCCCGCGTCTTCATGCCGCCCGGATCGGAGCCGGCGTCCGGCTCGGTGAGGCCGAAGCAACCGATCCATTCACCGGAAGCCAACTTCGGCAGATACTTCTTGCGCTGCTCTTCCGAGCCATAGGCATGGATCGGATACATGACCAGCGACGACTGCACGCTCATCATCGAGCGGTAGCCGGAATCGATGCGCTCGACTTCCCGCGCGACCAGCCCGTAGGTCACGTAATTGGCGCCGAGCCCGCCATATTCCTCCGGAATGGTGACGCCGAGCAGGCCGGCCTCGCCCATCTCGCGGAAGATCGACGGATCGGTCTTTTCCTCGACATAGGCTTCCTCGATCCGTGGCGCCAGCTTGTCGGCCGCGAAGGCCGCCGCGCCGTCGCGCACCATGCGCTCGTCCTCGGAAATCTGGTCTTCGATCAGGAAAGGATCGTTCCAGACAAAGGCGTTCTTCTCGGCGGCCATGACCTCGGTCTCCCGGCAAAATCTTGGATTGCCCGGCTTATCGGCCTCCCCATGGAAAAAATCAAACGAAATTGCATCACGGATCAATGAGCGTTAGTAATGGATCATGAATGTCCAGCGCCGCCTTTTGCCGAACACCGGCGCGCTTGCCGCCTTCGAGGCGGTGGCGCGTCTCGGCTCCTTCACCGCTGCCGCGCGCGAGCTCGATCTGACCCAGGGCGCCGTCAGCCGACAGATCAGCCTGCTTGAGGAGCAATTCGGTCGCCGCCTTTTCGAGCGCGACAGCCGCAATGTTCGGCTGTCGCCGGCGGGCGAAATCTACGCCGAAGCCGTGCGCTCGGCGCTCGGCCAATTGCGCGATGCCGCGCTCGGATTGATGAGCAATCGGCATAGCGGCGTTCTCAACCTTGCCATCCTGCCGACCTTCGGCACGCGCTGGCTGATGCCGCTGATCCCGGATTTCGTCGCCCGCCACCCGGACATCACCATCAACTTCGCCACACGCATCGGCCGCTTCGACTTCGCCCGCGAGCGCCTCGACGCCGCGATCCATCACGGCATGCCCGACTGGCCGGACGCGGATTGCACGCTTTTGATGCGCGAGACCGTCATGCCGGTGGTTTCACCCGAATTTCTGGCCAGCCGCGACATCGCCACGCCGGCCGATATCAGCCGCCTGCCGCTGCTGCACATGGCGACGCGCCCCGGCGCCTGGAGCGAATGGTTCGAAGAGCAGGGTCTCAGCGCGCCCACCGGCCCCGGGATGCAATTCGAACAGTTCGGCACCGTCGCCCAGGCCTGCATGGCGGGGCTCGGCGTGGCGCTGCTGCCGGAAATCCTGATTGCCGGAGAATTGCAGCGCGGTCAGTTGCTGCCGGCGCCGGGCCAGCCGATGCAGAGCCGCAGCGCCTATTACCTCGTTGTCCCGCATGACAAACGCGGCCAACCACCGGTTGCCAGTTTTCGCGACTGGCTGCTGGGCCAGGTCGAGAAGGAGCCAGCTTTTCTGGCGTGGTAGCTACTTCCGCTTCATCGCCTCAGCGAGCGCCGCGCCGAAAGCACCCTGTGCCGGCCGTTCGGGCTGGCGCTGCGGCGCCGGCGAGCGTGGCGCAGGCTTGCCGCCGCCCTGATCGCGCTGACCACCGCGAGGTGCGCCCTCGCCGCCATCTTTGCGCATCGACAGGCCGATGCGGTTGCGCTTGATGTCGACATCGACGACCCGCACCTTCACGACGTCGCCGGCCTTCACCACCTCATGCGCGTCCTTCACGAAACGGTCGGCCAGTTGCGAGACATGCACCAGGCCGTCCTGGTGCACGCCGATGTCGACGAAGGCGCCGAATGCCGCGACATTGGTGACGGTGCCTTCGAGCAGCATGCCGGGCTTTAAGTCCTTGATGTCGTCTACACCCTCGGCAAACGTCGCCGTCTTGAAGCCGGGGCGCGGATCGCGTCCCGGCTTTTCCAGCTCGGCGATGATGTCGCGCACCGTCGGCAGGCCGAAGCGCTCGTCGACGAAGACGCGCGGGTCGAGCGCCTTCAGCGCGGTGCTGTCGCTCATGAGCGAACGCACGTCGCGGCCGCAGGCGGCGACTATTCTTTTCGCCACGCCATAGGCCTCGGGGTGCACCGCCGAAGCGTCGAGCGGCTCGGTGCCGTTCGGGATGCGCAGGAAGCCGGCGCATTGCTCGAACGCGCGAGGCCCGAGCCGCGCCACTTTCAACAAATCGCGGCGTGTGGCAAAGGGCCCACCCGCATCACGATGCGCGACGATCGCCTCGGCAAGCGATGGCCCCAGCCCCGAAACGCGCGCCAGCAGCGGCGCGGACGCCGTGTTGAGATCGACGCCGACGGCATTGACCGCATCCTCTACCACGGCTTCCAGCGAGCGGCCGAGCCGGTACTGGTCGACATCATGCTGGTATTGGCCGACGCCGATCGACTTCGGCTCGATCTTGACCAGTTCGGCGAGCGGGTCCTGCAGGCGCCTGGCGATCGACACCGCGCCGCGCAGTGATACGTCGAGCCCGGGGAATTCCGCTGCAGCCGTCGCCGAGGCCGAATAGACCGAGGCGCCGGCTTCGCTGACGATCACCTTGATCGGCTTCGGCGCGCCATCCGAAGGCAGGTTGGACAGCATGTCGGCCACCAGCTTCTCGGTCTCGCGGCTGCCGGTGCCGTTGCCGATCGAGATCAGCTCCACCCTGTGCAGGAGGATGAGTTTTGCAAGTTCCGCCTGGGTGCCGCGCACATCGCTTTTCGGCGGGAACGGATAGACCGTGGTCGTCGCCACCAGCTTGCCGGTGCCGTCGACCACCGCCACCTTGACGCCGGTGCGGATGCCGGGGTCGAGGCCCATGGTCGGCCGCGAGCCGGCAGGCGCCGCAAGCAAGAGGTCCTTGAGGTTGCGCGCGAAGACGTGGATCGCCTCTTCCTCGGCCCGCTCGCGCAGGTCGCGCATCAGGTCGAGGCTCAAGTGCAGCGACAGCTTGATCCGCCAGGTCCAGCCGGCCACCTCCATCAGCCAGCGGTCGCCCGGCAGGCTGGCACCGATCGCATAGGCATTGGCGATCATGCGCTCGATCGGCTTTACCGTGGAAGCATCATCGGCATCGACCTCGATGTCGAGCGACAGCACCTCTTCGTTGCGGCCGCGTAGCATGGCCAAGGCGCGGTGGCTCGGTACGCCGGCCCAACGCTCCACATGGTCGAAATAGTCGGAGAATTTCGCGCCCGCCTCCTGCTTGCCGTCGACGACCTTGGCGCGCAGGAAGGCGCGTTCCTTCATATAGGCGCGCAGCTTCCCGACCAGATCGGCATTCTCGGCGAACTGCTCCGACAGGATGTCGCGCGCGCCTTCGAGCGCGGCCTTCGCATCGGCAACCTCCTCGGTGACATAGGCGAGCGCGAGCTCGGCCGGCACCGCCGAACGGTCGGCAAGGATCGCCTGCGCGAGCGGCCCGAGCCCGCGTTCCCTGGCGATCTCGGCCTTGGTGCGGCGCTTCGGCTTGTAGGGCAGGTAGATGTCCTCCAACTCCGCCTTGGTGCTCGCCGCAGCGATCTTGGCCTCGAGCTCCTCGGTCAGCTTGCCTTGCTCGCGAATGGAGCCGAGGATCGTCTCGCGGCGCGCATCGAGCTCGCGCAGATAGGCGAGCCGCTCGGAAAGGTCGCGCAATTGCGTATCGTCGAGCCCGCCGGTGACCTCCTTGCGGTAGCGGGCCACGAACGGGACTGTCGCGCCCTCGTCCAGCAACCCGATTGCCGCCGCGGCCTGTTCCGGCCTCGCGCCGATCTCGGCCGCAATGATTGCTGCGATACGCTTGATATCCGATGCCATGCTGGTCCCTGTCGAAAAGAGCGGCGACCATAGGCCGGGACGCCCGCCGCGCCAACCGCGCTGTTTTCAACCGACCATGAAGGTCCACAGGAAACAGCTATGAGGACGACCGGCCGAACGGCTCAGACCATCGTACTCAGCGCCTCGAAAAACGCCACGAGCTCGACGTCGAGCCGATCGTCCACCGGTTCCGGCTGCGACGACATCTTGGCGATCACCACTTCGGCTTTCGGGTTGACGTAGAGCCACTGGCCATGGATGCCGATGCCGCAGAAAGCACCGCTTGCCGTGCCCATCTGGTACCATTTGTTGCGGTAGCGCCCTTTCGGGAAAAGGAACGCCATCGTGCCGCGCTGCCAGGCCTCGTAGCTGCCGCCGGCGGCAACAGTGTCGCGCACCCAGGCCTCCGGCACGATTTGGCGGCCATTGGCCGCGCCGCCTTGCCGCATCATCTCGCCGATGCGGGCAAGATCGCGCGGCGTCATCGACATGCCGCCGGCCGTGCGCGCCGTGCCTTCCATGTCGACCGTCACCGACATTTCGCTCGCAGCGCCTAGCGGCAGCCAGAGTTTTTCGCTCAAAAGATCGCTGACGCGCTTGCCGGATGCCCGCTCGATAAGAATGCCGAGCACATCCGAATTGGGGGACCGGTAGCGGTAGGTCTGCCCATGCGGTTCGGCGAGGCGCGGCAACGTGAAAAGAAAAGCAGCGAGGCTTTCGGATCCGCCGCCCGGATTCCACAGCGTCGCGCGGCGATAGCGGGCGAAGGCGCTTTCCGGATCGAGATAGGCTTCCTCGAAATCAAGGCTGACGTTCATGTCGAGCACGTTGCGCACACTTGCATCGCCATATGCCGAGCCCTTGGCCTCGGGGAGGTACTGTGTCACGGGCGCTTCCGCGTCGAACACCCCCTCGCCTTCCAGGATACCGGCGAGAACCGCCGTTACCGACTTGCTGATCGAAAAGATGATGTGACGCTGGCCGAACGGCATGTGCGGCGCCCACCAGTCGCCGACGAGCCTGCCGCCCTTCATGATCGCCAGACCGTCAGTGTCGGAGCGCTTGAGAAAGGCCTCGACGGTTTCGGAGCCGCCAGCCAAGCTCACCTTCTCGCCGAGCAAACTTCCAAGCGATCTGGCCTGCTCTTCGCCATTTGGCGCGGCGGCAACGTGCGCGCTCGGCACCAGTTCGCCGACATTCTGGAACGACCATTGGCTGAACGGCCTCAGCCGCCAGTTGTCGAGCCGCACATCTTTGCGGGCAAAGCCATATTTCGTCTCGAACGCAGTCTTGCCGGCCACGATTGTCTCCCGGTTTTCTGTGTCTGCCGGTCAGCGAAGCGCGGCAGCTATGGCGTGCACGGCCTTCAGTGTCGCCACCGAATAGGCGGAGTTCAGGAAATCCGGATAGGTCGAAAGCTTCACCACGACCATCCTGTGCTCCCAGCTGATATGGATCATCTGGCCGAACACGCCGCGGCACATCAGCGAGCGCGAGCGCGAATCCTCGATCCAGAACTGGTTGCGGTAGCTGCCGTCGGGAATGCTCGGGCTGAAATTCGGTCCGTGCTTGCCGGTACGCGTCGCTTCGATCCAGTCGGCCGGGATCACGCCGCCGCCGCCGTCGAGGATCAGCTGGCCGAAGCGGCCATAGTCGCGCAGCGTCGCGTTGAACCCGCCGTCGGCCAGCGCATAGCCGGCGCTGTCGATCGTGAAGCAGGCGCTCTCGTCGGCACCGAGCTTTTGCCAGAGCTCTTCCGAGATGAGCTCCGCCAGGCGCTTGCCGCTCACCCGCTCCATGATGAAGGCAAGCACGTCGGTTTCGATCGAGCGGTATTCGAAGGCCGCGCCATGCTCGCGCACCTTGTCCTTCAACCGCAGGATCAGCTCGAACAGATGCGACGGCCATTGGAAGTCGGGATCGCTGCCCGGCGGGATCGGCTTCCAGCCGGTGGCGACATCGACCTGGCCGATTTCGGAATAGCGATCGGTGTACTCTTCGGAGAAGCGCACGCCCGTCGTCATGTCGAGCACGTGCTGCACGGTGGCCCCGGCCCAGGCGGTCTCGCCGAGCTCCGGAAGATAATCCGTCACCAGCCTGGCCGGGTCGATCAGGCCGCGCCCGACCAGTATGCCGCACACCGAGCCGGTGACCGACTTCGCCATCGACTGCGACAGATGCAGCGTGCGCTCGTCCATGCCATTGAAATAGCGCTCATAGGCGACCTTGCCGTCCTTGAGCACCAGGAAGCCGTCGGCATAGGTCTCGTCAAGCAGGCCGGCGAGCGTCGTCGGCCGGCCCTCGCTATCCGCCACCGCCAGGCCATCGAGATCGACGTTGGCGCGCTCGAGGCGGCGGCGATGGCCATGGCCGCGCCAGACCTCGACGGTCGGCAAAAACTCGCGGACGTGCTGGAAAGCCCAGCGGTTCCACGGTGGCCGATCCCAGTCGAGCTTCGGCAGCGCCATGACCGGTGGCGAACCCTGCATGATCGGAGGCCGCGGATCGGAGTTGCGGTAAGACGTCATCAAATCCTCCCTGCACATAAGAAAGGGAGGCCGGAGCCTCCCCTCCTTTCATGCGTTCCTGCGGAATTACTTGCGCAGGTTGGTCCAGATCTTGTTGTAGATCTCCACCACTTCGGGCGGGCATGGTGGGACGAATTCCGCTGCCGGCGCCCCTGCCGGCGGGTTGATCTCCGGCGAGTTGGCGAACTCCGGCGGCAGGAACTTGTGGCTGCCGGCGATGCCGTTGTCGTAGCCGGCGAACTCGGAGATCAGCGCCGCGTTCTCAGGCGCCATGACGAAGTCCTGGAAGAGCTTGGCGTTCTCGAGATTCTTGGCGCCCTTCAGCACCGCGACATTGTCCATCCAGCCTTCGATGCCTTCCTTCGGATAGGCATATTTGATCGCCGGGATCTTCTGGCGCGAGCGATAGGCCGCACCATTCCACTGTTCGGTCACGATCACATCGCCGGAGGTGATCTTGGTGATGGTGTCGTAGCTGAAGGTCTTCCATGACGGCTTGGCGGCCATCAGTGTGTCGTTGACCTTCTTCAGACTGGCCTTGTCGGCGCCGCAGCGCGGCACGCCGGCATAGCGCTCGGCAGCGTGCATGACGGTGTTGACGTCGTCGAGCACGTTGATCTGGCCTTTCAACTCGTTCGGCGGATCGAACAGGATCGCCAGCGTATCGATGTCGCCCTTGAACTTGTCCGTGTTCACGGAGAAAGTCGTCGTGCCGAACTGCCACGGCGCGGTGTAGTGGCGACCCTTGTCCCAATAGATATCGACGAAGCGCGGATCGATGTTCTTGCCGTTCGGCATCGCGTTGGGCTCGGTCTTTTCGAGCAGGCCCTCCTCGAGCATGATCTTCACGGTGTAGTCCGACGGCACCACGATGTCGTAGCCGGAATTGCCAGCGCGCACCTTGGAGAGCATGGTTTCGTTGGAATCATAGTCGTCCAGCGTCACCTTGACGTTGTACTGCTTCTCGAACTTCTCGATCAGCTTGGGGTTGGTGTAGTCGCCCCAGTTGTAGATATGCAGTTCGCCGTCGGCGAGCGCCGGCACGGCCCATAAAAGCACGGCCGCGGAAACGGCCGCCATCAGTTTTCCAGACATTTTATGTTCTCCTTGCCTTCCCATTGTTTTGTGTTGGAGCTCTTGAATTATTTGGCGCGCCGGCGCGCGATCAGGAACGAGACCGACACGAACAGGATCGACACCAGAAGCAGGATGGTGGAGATGGCGTTGATCTCCGGCGTCATCGGCCGCCGGATCTGGTTCCAGATGTAGAGAGGCAGCGTCGTCTGGCCGGGGCCGGCGACGAGCTGGGTGATGGTGAAATCGTCGAAGGAGACGATGAAGGCGAGTGCCGCCCCCGACATGATGCCGGGAACCAGCAAGGGCAGCGTGATGCGCTTGAAGGCGTTCCACGGAGTCGCATAGAGGTCGGCCGCGGCATATTCCAGCGTCAGATCCATGTCCTCCAGCCGCGCCCGGATCGGCATATAGGCGAAGGGAATGCAGAACACGGTGTGGGCGAGGATCAGGTTGCCGATGCCGAAATTCAGTCCGAACGTGCCGGCGATCAGCGCGAAGAAGGAAAGCGTCGCCACCGCTGTGATGATCTCCGGCACCATCAGCGGCAGGTTGATGACCATGAAAGCCGCGGCCAACCCGCGCCACGGTTTCACCCTGGTCATGCCGATCGCGGCAAGCGTGGCGCAGATGGTCGAGATGATCGTGGCGCTGACCGAGATGATCAGCGTGTTGCGTGCCGCGTTGTGGAATTCCTCGTTGAGCAGCGCGCTGCCGTACCAGCCGAGCGTGACGCCTTCCCAATGCGTGACCAGCGAGCCGCTGTTCAGCGAGAAGATCATCAGGATCAGCACCGGCACGTAGAGCACCAGAAGGCAGATGATGGCAATGGAGCGGAAGCCCGGCTGGTCCTTGATATCGATGGTGCGGGGCTCAGCCATGCTGCACCTTCCCCGACGTGTTGCGGACGTAGAAGAAGAGCGCCACCAGCACCGCGGCCATCAGGATCAGCGCCTGAGCACAGCCGAGCGGCCAGTTGCGACCGGACCCGAACTGCTGCGCGATGAGGTCGCCGATCATCAGGTGGACGCCACCGCCCAGAATCAGCGGCGTCACATAGGCGCCGAGCGCCGGGATGAAGACGAGCAGGCAGCCGGCGATGATGCCTGGCTTGGACAGCGGAATGATCACCCGCCACAGCACCTGTCGGCGCGTCGCGTAGAGGTCGTAGGCCGCTTCAATCAGCCGGAAGTCGAGCTTCTCCAGGCTGGAATAGAGCGGCAGCACCATGAACGGCAGGAAGGCGTAGAGCAGGCCGAGCTGGATGGCGAAATTGGTGTAGAGCATGGTGATCGGCTTATCGATCACCCCGAGCGCCAGCAGCGCGTTGTTGATCAGGCCCTCGTCGCGGATGATGAACATGATCGCCAGCGTGCGCACGAGAAGGTTCGACCAGAACGGAATGGTGATCAAAAGCACCCACCAGTTGCGCTGCGCCGGCGGCCGGGTGGCCATGAAATAAGCGGTCGGGAAGCCGAGCAGCAGGCAGATGACCGTCGTCACCACCGCGAACAGGAACGAGCGCAGATAGATGATCAGGAAGTCCGGCGTGAACTGCAGCGTGTCGTCGAAAATGTCGCGCTGGAACAGGAAGTTCAGATAGGCGTCCGTCGAGAACTGCCACTGCACGCCGCCATAGGGCGCAGCAACGAGGAACGAATAGACGCAGATGATGAGAAGCGGCAGCACGCCGAAAATGCCGATGATGATCAGCGCCGGCAGCGACAGCAGCCGGTTGCGCCGCGCGCCGGCTTTCACCGCCTGGGCTTCGAAGAACGCGGCCTTGGAAAGCGTGGCTGGGGAGAGCGTGGCTGTCGTCATCAGTCTTTCAGGACGCGCGCGGCGTCCTCCTCGAACTGGATGCCGACCTTAGCGCCCGTCTCGTAAATGACCGGGTTCGAACGGCTGTTCTGGTGGCGCACGATGAAGTTTTCGTCACCGCCGTCGAGCTTCACGTGATAATGCGTGTCGGTGCCGAAATAGACGATGTTGGAGAGTGTGCCGGTGATCGTGCCTTTGGCCGGGTCGGGCACCAGATCGGCGTGCTCGGGACGCACCACCAGCGTGACGTCGCCAGATGGATGGAAGCCCTCCGGATAACCAGCGGTGATCGTCGCGTTGCTCGCGAATTTGACCGTCGCCACGCCGGGCTTCTTCGACACCACCGTGCCGGCCAGGAAATTCGTCTCGCCGATGAAGTCGGCGACGAAACGCTCGGCCGGACGGTCGTAGATGTCGCGCGGCGAGCCGACCTGCAGGATCTTGCCAGCCGACATGACCGCGATGCGGTCGGACATGGTCAGCGCTTCTTCCTGGTCGTGGGTGACGAAGATAAAGGTGATGCCGGTCTCGTGCTGCAGCCGCTTCAGCTCGATCTGCATTTCCTTGCGTAGCTTGTAGTCGAGCGCCGAGAGCGGCTCGTCGAGCAAAAGCACCTTTGGCTGCGGCGCGAGAGCCCGGGCCAGCGCCACGCGCTGCTGCTGGCCGCCGGAAATCTGGCTGGTGCGGCGCGCCTTGAGCGCCTCCATCTTGACCAGCTTGAGCATCTGGGCGACGCGCGCCTCGATTTCGCCTTTGGGCTTGCCGAGCATCTCCAGCCCGAAACCGATATTCTGCGCCACCGTCATGTGCGGGAAGAGTGCGTAGCTCTGGAAGACGGTGTTGACCGGGCGTTTGAAGGGCGGCAGCGGCGCGATGTCCTGGCCGTGCAGCAGGATCTCGCCGGCGCTTGGGAAATCGAACCCGGCAATCAATCTCAGCAGCGTCGTCTTTCCGCATCCGGACGGGCCGAGCAAGGTAAAAAACTCGTTTTCCCGGATCGACACCGACACCGTGTCGAGAGCGGCTACCTGGTTTTCACCGGTTCCAAATACTTTGCGTACACCGCGAACTTCGATCGCGTTCTTACCCGGTTGTTCCGGCACGATTACCCCATTGAGAGAGCCTGCTCTTGGCGGCAGGTGTGTTCCTGTTCGATTGTCACCATAAGCCGGTCGGCTTGGCAACTGCGGAGCTGTAACTCGACTTTTAAAAGCAATACCCATGCCACACCTCGGGCCCGGCCATCCTTAGGCTTGGTAAGTGACCTTTCCGCCGCAAATCGTGGTCACCGGCCGCACGGTGTGCAGCGCTTCCGGCGCCGTCGCCTCAATGTCGGCCGACAAAACGACGATATCGGCGAGGTATCCGGGCTTCAGGCGACCCTTGCGATGTTCCATGAATTCGGCGTAGGCCCCCTCGACCGTATAGCCAGCAATCGATTCATGGAGCGAGAAGCTCTGGTCCGGCAGGCCTTCTGCCCAAGGTTTGCGCATCACCGCCGCCTGGATGCCCAGGATCGGGTCAACTGGCGAAACCGGCCAATCGGAGGCGAAGACGACGCGCGCGCCGGCGTTCTTCAAAGTGCGCCAGGCATAGCTCAGCGGCCACTTGTCGCGGCCGATGCGCGAGATCGTCGGCTCCAGCGGGAAATTCATGGCGCCCGGCGGATGCGGCGGCTGCATCGACGCGAGCACCCCTAGCTCGGCAAACCTCGGCACGTCGGACGGCGTGGTCACCTCGATATGCTCGATGCGATGCCGGCTGTCGCGCCTACCATTCTTCTTCAGCGCCGCCTGGTAACCGTCGAGCACGGCGCGCACCGCGCCGTCGCCGATCGAATGCACGGCGATCTGCAGACCGCGCCTGTCGGCCTCGACCGCCACTTCGGCGAAATGCTCGGGCGAAAACAGCGGCTCGCCGCGCCATCCTGGACGGTCGGCATAGTCATCGACCATCACCGCGGTCCAGGAATCCAGCACGCCGTCATAGAAGACCTTGACCATGCCGGACGACAGCCACTCGGAATTATAACTCGCGGCCATGCGCGAGGCTTTTTCGAGCGTGTCCAGCGTCATGAAATTCTTGAAGTGGAACGGGATCTTGGTGCGGCACAGCAAGCGCCCCTCATTCTCCAGGCCGGCGAGCAGCTCGAGCTGGTAGAGGTTGCCATCCATGTTCTGGATCGAGGTGATGCCGTGCTTGGCGCACCACTCGAGCCCGCGATGCATGAGGTCGCGGTCGGCGGCCACGTGCTTGGCGCACCACTCGAGCCCGCGATGCATGAGGTCGCGGTCGGCGGCCAATTCTTCGGCTGACGGATAGGGATCCGGCTCCTCGCCCGTCAGGCCGAGCCGGGTTCGGTTTGCGCCGAAACGCTCGAGGATCGGGCCGAATGCTTCGCCCTCGCGCAGCTCGCCGGCGGCAAGCCCGTCCGCGCCCATGACGACTTCGTTGCCCGGTCCCACCTGCTTGCCATTGAGCAGACCGGCCTCTTCGAGCGCCTTGGTGTTCGCCCACATCGTGTGGTGGTCGGAGGCCGACATGGCGAAGGGCCGGTCGGGGATGATGCGATCGAGATGATGACGCGTCACCGGCTCGGGCAGGATCGCATAGTCGACGCCGGCGCCGATCAGCAGCCTCGCGTTCGGACATTTCGCCGCGAACCCCTGGATCGCGTCGCGCAGCGCGTCGAAACCGTGCACGCCGGCTAGGTGCAGATTGTCGAGCTCGGCCGCCCCGCCGAACAGATGCATATGCGCTTCGATGAAGCCGGGCAGGACGGAGCCGCCCTGGGCATCGACGACGCGGGTGGCGGGGCCTTTGTAATCGCAAACGCTATCGCGATCTGCGATCGCAATTATCTGATCGCCCTTGATGGCGATGGCCTGAGCGGTGGGAGTATCGGGATCCATCGTCAAAATGCTGGCGTTCTCGACGATCAGATCGGCCGTTTGCGGCATCATTTTCTCCCATTTGCGCTTAGGCTAGCAGAGTATTGGCGTCTGGCAAGCCGTCCCGTGCTGGCCCGAGCGAACAATTTGCCGTGCCTCTTGGCGACGCTGAAACTCTCTGTCACAAAGCTGTTTGAGGTCCATCGAACCGAAACCCGAAGAGCGAGCCAACTCCCAAAATGAAGACAGTTTTTTCTCCTCTCCACGCCGGTCATACCGGGCAGATGGAACTGGTCACGTCGGCAATCGTGCCCGGTTTCGAGAAGCCGTCGCGGGCCGAATTCATCAAGGCGCGAGTGGAGAGCGAGAAGCTTGGACCGATCATCGGGCCGGTCGAACACGACCTTGCCACCGCCAAGCGCGTGCATGAAGCGCACTACATCGATTTCCTGCCGACCGTGTGGCCGGAATGGGTCGCCGCCGGCTTCAAGGGCTCGGCCATGGGCTTCACCTGGCCGACGCGCGGGTTGCGAGGCGACGTGCCGCCGAAGCGCATCGACGCCCTGCTCGGCTATTATTCCTTCGATGCCGGCGCCACCTTTGTCGAAGGCACATGGAAAGCGATCAAGTCGTCCTACGACGTCGCGCTGACCGCGGCCGCGCTGGTCAAGGGCGGCGAGCGGACCGCCTTCGCGCTCTGCCGGCCGCCCGGCCATCACGCGGGCGCCGCCTTCATGGGCGGCTATTGCTTCATCAACAACGCCGCCGTCGTCGCGCAATGGTTCCGCGATCAGGGCGCAAGCCGTGTCTCCATCCTCGATGTCGACTACCACCACGGCAACGGCACCCAGGAGATCTTCTATCGCCGCGGCGACGTCCAGGTGCTCAACCTTCATGGCGATCCGATGGTCGAATACCCCTTCTTCCTCGGTCATGCCGACGAGGTTGGCGAAGGCGAGGGCGAAGGCTTCAACATCAACTATCCGATGCCATTCGGCACCAGGTGGGACGGCTGGAACGCCTCGCTGGAGGACGCCTGCGCCAGGCTTGCCGCCTACGCCCCTGACGTCGTCGTGCTCTCGCTCGGCGTCGACACGTTCGAGAAGGATCCGATCAGCCAGTTCAAGCTGAAGAGCGAAGATTATCCCAAGATCGGCCGCCGCATCGCCAAGCTCGGCCTGCCGACGCTGTTCATCATGGAAGGCGGCTACGCCGTGGAAGAGATCGGCATCAACGCCGTCGGCGTGCTGACCGGATTCGAGGATCGCTGAACCATATCCGGTCGAAAGGAGATGCGCCCCCGGCTGCAACCGGGGGCGAATTTTTTGCGGCCTCGCCGGGAAATCATCGGCTCAATTCAACTCTGAAATCACCGCCAAGTAACGCGAAGACCGGCCGCTGAGTCGCAACGCGAGTCCATCGGATTCGAATTTGTCAAATCGCGTTTGATGTCGGATTCATCTGCGAGTAGATTAGACCCGAATCAGCCGGTCCATGGGGGGCGCGGCGACCACCCAAAGTCTCAAGTTCCGGCATCCGGCCGGCACCAGACGCGGACGGCTTCGCGTTCCCTGAAAGGATTCGGCTCGGTTGGGCGCTGTGCGCGCCCTCGAGTGTGTCTTCGTGAACGTGACGCGTTTCGGGTCCGGCCGTTGGCTTTTGCCAGCATCGGGCACAGGGATCGATTCCGGCCAGAATATCAAGATGAGCAGTCCCGCCGCGCTTCTTCAATCCGATGCTTCAGGCTCGCGCCTGGCGTCCCGCGGCGATCTCACCAGCTTCTTCATGCAGCTTGCCGCCGATATCGGCGCCGACAGCTACATGCTGGTCGCCATCGTGCACGACCAGGATCGCAACGACGCGCGCATCGTGTCGTCGAACTGGATTTTCGACGCCATCGAGCTGATCGGCAAAAGGCTGATCGCCAATCTTGCTCTGGGACCGTTGACGACGGCACCCGGTGTGCGTCCCAAGCCGTTGGTCGCGGCCCACGCGCCCGATGCCGGCGCGCTGCTGAACGGCGAGGAAGCGCGGCTGCTCGATGTGCTCGGCCATGCCGAAATCTATTCGCTCAGGCTCAACGTCGGCCGCCAGCGCCTTTTCGTGCTGTTTTCCGCCGCCGAGCCCGGCAAAATCGATCTCACCGCCCTGATGAAGGCGCAGCTCAAATGCTGCTACGCGCTGTCCAGCATCCCGCAACTGATCGCCGCGGCTTCCATGCAGGACCCGCTGTCGGACCGCGAGCGCGAATGCCTGTTCTGGGTGTCGGAAGGCAAGACCACAGACGAGGTGGCCCTTATCCTTGGCGTCTCGTCGAACACCGTCAACAGCTACATCACGCATGCCATCCAGAAATTCGCGGCCAGCAACCGCGCGATGGCGATTGCGACCGCGATCAGGAGCGGCATCATTTGAAGCACGCACAGATCAGAGAAGCCGCGGCCGCCCTTTTCAACGACCAGCGCAATCCGTTCGGCGCCTTCTCGCTCGGATCGGAGACGCATAACGCGGTGACCATTCCGGACGCCGTGCGCCGATGCCGCTGGATCGCCGTCGACATCAACGCTTCCGGCTTCGGGCTGTTCTTCGTCAGCCCTTCGCTGGAGCGCGCGCGCCTGGTCGCCTGCTTCGATTCCGACTATCCGTCGACCGCCGTCGCGACCAAGTTCATCTCGGGCGCCAGCGGCGAGGAGATGGTGCGCCACAGCCGCATCTCGACGACGCCGCGCTGGTGGGCCGATAACGATATGGCCGGCTCGCGGCGGACGCTGGAGACCCTGACATGGTCCGAGCCGACCGCGCCGCTCGCGCCCGGCACCAACGGCATCGCCTTTCCGGTACATGCCGATCGCGGTCAGTGCGGGCTGGTGGTCTTCCTGGGACCGGATATCACGCTGTCGGATGACACGCTCTGTGAAATCCACGCGCGCTGCTTTGCGCTGTTCGCGGCGGTCGCCCGCATCCGTCCAGGCGAAACCGGCAGGACGCGCGCCATCTCCAAGCGCGAGCTCGAATGCCTGAAGCTGACCGCCAACGGCAACACCAGCGAAGAGATCGCAAAACTCCTGAAACTGTCGGTGCACACCGCCAACCAGTATCTCACCCAGTCGACGCAGAAGCTCAACGCCGTCAACCGCAATCAGGCGGTAGCCAAGGCGCTGCGGCTTGGCCTGATCGAATAGCCGCTCAGGTCAAGCGTCAAAACGCCCCAAATTATCGTCAAGGATAAGCGAGCGGCTCGTTCCTGCGGATGCGCGCCTCATCGATCGCGTCCTCGAGCAGGGCGGTGTTGTGCTCCGGCGTCTCGCCAGGCTTCTCGAACGACACGTAGTTGACGACCACGGACGACCCGTGCCCGGTCAGCGTCAGCTGGAAATAGACGGTGACGCCGCGCGGCCGAAGCTCGAGATCTAGCACGATGCGCGGGCTGCCGCTCCAGTCGACATGCGCTTCGCCGCCGTGGCCGAGCCTGAGCGTGCCGGGCTGGAAGTAGAGTTCCGCGGCCGAGTCCACCAGGTCCGACAGGCAGGCGAAATGCTCAAGCCGGATGAAGGCGATGTAGTCGGCGACCTCGATGAGCCGCAGCTCGCCTACCACCTCCTGGATGGCGCTGGCGACGACCTGCTCGCGTGAATTGGCGTGTGGTTGCCGGTTCATGGATTACAAGCAGCGTCCGTTCATTGGGTTACTTTTCGCTCGGCCTTCTTCGAGTAGACGATCCGCACCAGCTCGGCGACGGCCTGGTAGAATTGCGACGGGATCACGCTATCAACCGAAACTTGCTTGTACATGGAGCGGGCAAGCGCCACGTCCTCGAAGATCGGGATGTTGTGCTCCCTGGCGATCTCGCGGATCTTCAGCGCCACCAGATCCTGGCCCTTGGCGAGCACCAGCGGAGCTGAGTCCTCGTCGCGGACATATTTCAGCGCGATGGAGTAGTGCGTCGGATTGGCGATGATGAGCGTCGCGCGCGGCACCGCCGTCATCATGCGCCGCCGCGCCCGGTCGCGCGCCAGCGAGCGCAGGCGCGACTTCACGATCGGATCGCCTTCGGACTGCTTCATCTCGTCCTTCACTTCCTGCTTGGTCATGCGCAGGTCGCGCCGCCAGTGAAAGCGCGACCAGACGATGTCGGCGACAGCGATCAGCCCCATGACGAAGACTATCGCCGTCAATATGTCGACGAAGATGCTGCGGATGACCATGCCGAACGACACCGGATTGGTGATCATGCCGGCGAGCAGCCGGCGGTGATCTTCCGACAGCGTGAAGGCGAGCACGGCGATGGCGAAGGCAAGCTTGGCCAGCGACTTGGCGAATTCGACAAAGCCCTGCACTCCGAACAGGCGGCTCCAGCCCTTGGCGATCGAAATGCGCGACAGTTGCGGCCTGATCCGCTCGCCGACGAATTGCGGTATGTTCTGGAACACCGAGGCGCCGACGCCGGCGACCACCAGCAGCACCAGCAGGCTGACGACGGCGCGGCCGATTTCGAACAGGACGGTCTTGTAGAGCTCGATGACGTCGGTCTCGGTCTCCATCGGCCAGGCTTCCGGCTTTTCCAGGAACATCGCGAGGAACATGCCGAGATTGACGATGGCGTCCTTGGCGTAGAAGACGGTGAACACCAGTATGGCAAGGAAGGAAGCAAAGATCGCCGTCTCGCGCGAATGGGGCAGCTTGCCCTGTTCGATCGTGTCGCGGATCTTCTTTTCTGTGGCTTCCTCGGTTTTGGAATCCTTGTCGACCGCCTCAGCCATGGTGCCCTGACCGGATCGTTATCGTCAGGCGGCTTCGGCGGCGGTCTGCGTCGAGGGAAGCTCGAACGCTCCCTGCCGCGAAAGACGGATGGTCGCCACGGCGATCGTCTTGCGCGCCGCCATGATGTCGGCCAGCGCGATGCCTTCCGACCCCTGTCCGAGCTCGGATTCGATCATGCGGCGCGAGCGTGCGCCGATCGCCGACAGCACGGATTCGGTAAGCTCCGCCTGCGCGCCGCGCAACGCCAGCGTGACGAGCTCGGTCGACAGCCCGTCGAACAGAAGCACGCGCGCCTTCTGGGTAAGCAGCGGCAGATCGTCGAAGGCGAACAGCCGCGACTTGACGCCGGCAAGGTCCGGTGTGCCGGCTTCTTCCAGATCCTGCATGAGCTCGTCGAGCTCGGGCTTGGCCATTTCGTTGAGCACGCTGGCGACGCGCTCCTGGCCGGCCGACGTGTCCCTGGTCGCTTTTTGTGAAAGCACACTGACGCGTAGCTGGTTCTCGACGATCCTTGTTGCCGCGTCCGGAATATTGGCCATCGTCACCATGCGCCTGATGATCTGGCTGCGTATCGGCTTTTCCATCGTCAGCAGCACGTTGGCGGCAGTCTGCGGCGCAAGCTTCGACAGCACCATGGCGGACGTCTGCGGGTGCTCGCCGGCGAGGAAGGTGCCGAGACGCGCAGGCTCGAGCTTTTCGAGATCCGGCCAGATCGGCGGCGGCCCTTCCGGCGCCGGCTCGAATTTCTTGTCGCCCATGATGGCGCTCATTTCCTCGGGCGAGAGCGACTCGTTGAGGATCGTGTCCATCCTGTCAGCGGAGTCGAGCAGGCCGACGCCTTCCGTGAACTCGGCCTCGAACTCGGCGACGATGCGCTCCAGATCGCTTTGCGGAATGGTGCGCAGCAGGCGGGCACCCTCGATCAGCGCCTTCAGCTCCTCCTGCTTGAAGAACTTGAGCAGCCGGCTGGCCGAAGGCTTGCCCATCGCCACCAGTATGGCGGCGGCCTTTTGCGGGCGCGTCAGCGTCAACGACGTCATTGGGCCTGGCTCCGCTTCAGGTGAATGCTCTCGCCGCCCATCCTCAGGCGCTCTTCGTCGCGGCGATGATCTCGGTAAGCCTGATGCCGAAGCGCGACGGATCGTGTTCCAGCACGGTGATCTCGCCGCGCGCGATTCTACGGCCGTTGACCACCACGTCGACCGGTTCGCCGATGCGGCGGTTGAGCGCCACGGTCGAGCCTTTCTGCAGCGCCATCAGCTCCGACACCGCCATTTCGGTGCTTCCGAGAATGATCTGCACATCGACCGGGATCGTCATGATGATCGAGGAATTGGCGCCGGCCTGGAGAGCAGCGTCGGGGCGATTTTCCTCTTCCCGGAGCACGCCGCGCAATTCCTCGATGGCGCGGTCGAGCTGCTCGTCCGGCTGGTCGGCTTCGGGTTCAGCTTCCACCTTGGTCTTTGCCATGCCTCGTCTCCAATAATCCCAAGCCAGGCCTCAGCCCGGCATGAGCCCGTCAATGAAGTCCTGCCCGCCATCGTGGGGATGCCGGATGCGGACCGTGTAATTCTGTCCGAGCTTGCCGAACTCGCAGACAAACAGCGTCTTGTCGCGCGCGCTGAGCCTGGCCTGCAGCTGCGCGTCCTCCTCGAACTCGATCACCTGGCCGGGCTGGAAGGCGGCGAGATCGCCGAGCGTCAGCCGAGCGAGCGGCATGGTGGCTTCGAGCCGCACCGCCGAGCGCATCACCTCCTCGGAGAAGCGGGCCCGCCAGTCGAATTCCGTTGTCCCGTCGTCGCCCGTATTAGCGGTGGCGCCGCGTGTCGCAAGCAGGATGCGCTGCGGGATCATCACCGTGACGGTGCCGGTGTCGGTCGGCGTCGAGACGCCATAGACGATCCGGATCGCCGCGCCGTCGCGCAGCACGCGTCGCCTTGCCTCGTTGCCCGACATCGCTTTTGGAACCGGCAGGCGCAAGTCGAGCGAGCGGCGGCCCGATCCGTTCAGCGCCACCGCGACTTCCTGGAATACCATGGTCGCGACATCAATTTCGATCTGCGACAGCTCGCGCTCGATCGCCGAGACCGGCTGGTCCGGATCGCCGCCGAACAGCGCGCAGACCATGACGGCGATCGCTGGCCCGTCGATCACCAGCGTCATGGCGTCGGCCGAGGTCGGCGATGAGACGATGGTCATGGCGAAATTATCGCCGGCGCGTGTGCGCGCATCGGGAACGCGGCTGACCTCCACTGCTTGCAGGTCGACCCTGATCGGCGCTCCAAGCTCGCCGGCAAGCGCCTTCTGCAAAAGCGGCAGCGAGCGCTCGGCCATGCCGCGGCCGACACCGATCACCTGGGCGGCCTCGCCGCTGTCGCCGACGAGACGCTCGATGATGAGAGCCCGGGTTTGCGACGGACTGCCCGGACTGGTCATGACGGCAAGCGGCCCTGTCTGAAGTTCTGCATGCTCAGGCCGCCTTCCTCTCGGCGGTGCCCGCGTTCATCGTGCTCTGCTCGACGGCATCGATCGTCGGGCGCTCATAAGACGAGATGGTCTTGCGGCCGAACTCGATCGCAACCTGCGGCAAGGCGCCGTTCATGTAGGCGAGCAGCGTCTGCTTGACGATGATGTAGAGGCGGTTCTTCTTCTCGCGCACCGTCTTGATCTTGGTGGCCACCGGACCGACCACGGCATAGGACAGGAAGATGCCGAGAAAGGTTCCGACGAGCGCCGCCCCGATCAGCCCGCCGAGGATTTCCGGCGATTGGTCGAGCGCGCCCATCGCCTTCACCACGCCGAGCACGGCCGCAACGATGCCGAGCGCCGGCAAGCCGTCGCCGACGGCAACCATCGCGTGATAGGCCTTCAGCTTGTCGGTGCGGATCGTCTGGATCTCTTCGTCCATCAGCGCCTCGATCTCGTGCGAGCGCGCGTTGCCGATGATGATGATGCGGCAATAGTCGCAGATGAAATGCGTCAGATCGTGGTTCTTGAGCACTGTCGGGAAGGCCTGGAAGATCGCCGACTCTTCCGGATTGTCGATATGCGCCTCGACCTCGCTGCGCGACTTGGAGCGCAATTCGCGCATCAGGCTGTGCAGGACGCCCAGCGTCTCGAGATAGTCGCGCTCCTTCGGCACGGCCTGCTTGAACGCCTCGAGAATGCCCTTGCCGGTGTCCTTGACCGTCTTCATCGGGTTGGCGACGAGGAAAGTGCCGAGCGCTGCGCCGCAGATGACCACCGCTTCCCAAGGCTGCATCAGCACATGCAGATGGCCGCCCATGGCCATGAAGCCACCGAGTACGCACCCAAGCGTCACCACAAGTCCGATCAGAATACCCACGACAGGTCCTTCCGCATGTCACGTCGCGGATCAGGGATAGTCCTCGTGCCTTGTGTGAGGCTTGAATCGCGATGCGCAAAACCGATTCAGCTTCGCACAAGGAAGCTTCGCTATCGTCCTCGGATTGCTTCGGCCGGAGGCGCATATGTTGAACACCTATACGAGCTACCAGCTCATCGCCAAGGACATCCCCAAGGCAATCGACCAGGTCGAGTCGCAGCCCGTCGTGAAGCGCGAGACCGACTACTATTTGGCCAATATCGGCAACGTCAAAACCATCGACAATTTCGTCAACAACACGCGGCTCTTCAACTACGCCATGAAGGCGTACGGGCTGGAGGACATGGCCTATGCCAAGGCCTTCATGGTCAAGGCGCTCAAGGAAGGCGTGTCCGACTCCGACAGCTTCGCCAACAAGCTGAGCGACAAGCGCTACGCCGACTTCGTCAAGGCCTTCAACTTTGCCGCCTATGGCTCGACCGCCACCCTCTTTCCCTCCGCCCAGCAAGGCGCGGTCGACAAATACATGCGCCAGACGCTGGAGGAGAATGCCGGCGAGACCAACCAGGGCGTGCGGCTGGCGCTCTATTTCCAGCGCAAGGCGCCTACCATCACCAACTGGTACGACGTGCTTGCCGACACGGCGCTTTCGAGCGTGGTCCGCACCGCGCTCGGCCTGCCCGACTCCATCGCCTCCGCCGACATCGACAAGCAGGCGCAGATGTTCGAGCAAAAGCTCGATATCGCCGACTTCAAGGACCCCGACAAGCTGAACAAGTTCCTGACCCGCTTCACCAGCCTGTGGGAGATCAACAACCCGACCTCCAGTGCCGTGACCTCGGTCAGCGTGCTGTTCGCGCAGCCGACCACTGTCGGCATCTCGACCGATCTGATGATGGCCATGCAGAAGCTGAAGTTCTGAGAACACCATGCAGGACAGTCTCTACGTCGCCCTCTCCTCGCAGATTGCGCTCGAGCGCCGCCTCGATACCATCGCCGACAATGTTGCCAACGCCTCGACCATCGGCTTTCGCGCCACCGGCGTGAAATTCGAGGACGTGGTCTCCGGCACCGGGCCGAAGTCGGTGTCCTTCGCATCCTCCGGCAAGACCTATCTTTCCACCGCGCACGGCTCGCTGACCGAAACCGGCAATCCTTTCGACTTCGCCATCCAGGGCGACGCCTGGTTCGCCATCGAGACGCCGGCCGGCACGGTGATGACCCGCGACGGCCGTTTCTCCATGAACGAGAACGGCGAGCTGATGTCGATCGAAGGCTATCCGGTGCTGGACGGCGGCGGCGCGCCGATCCAGCTCGATCCGCGCAACGGCCCGCCAAAGGCCGGCGCTGATGGCTCGCTGAGGCAGAACGATCAACTCGTCGGCGCCATCGGTCTCTACGATTTCGATCCCGGCGACAATTTTGTCCGTTACGGCAATTCGGGCATCGTGCCTGCGCGAACGCCAGAGCCGGTCACCGACCGCTCAGACGTCGGCGTCGCGCAAGGATTTCTGGAAGAGTCCAACGTCAATCCGGTGCTCGAGATGACCCGGCTGATTCAGGTGCAGCGCGCTTTCGAGAACACGGCGGCGCTGATCCGGCAGAGCGCTTCGTCCACCGACGACGCGATCAAGACGCTCGGCTCGAAGTAGCGGCATGGCGACCGGCTCGTCCCTGCTCCGCGCGCCCGAGAGGCTCGCCGATTCCCCAATGGATCGACTCGCCGCGCTCGAACGTATCTGGCGGTGGTTCGACAATCCGGAAACATTGCTGAGCCGCGGCGGTCGCGTCGTCGAGATTTCGCCCACGCACTACAAGGTGCACGGCCTCTCCGGCATCGCAAGGCTCGGCGACATCGTCGAGCAGCGCGGCAAGGCCGGCACGCGCCGCGGCGAGATCGTCAGAATAGGCCGCGACGAGGTCGTGGTCGCGCCGTTCGAGCGCAGCGCCGATGCCGGCATCGGCGACGCCGTGTTCCGGCGCGGTCCGCTTGGCGTCGCGCCGCACGTTTCCTGGCGCGGGCGTGCCATAGACGCCTTGACCCGCGTCATCGACGGCGGTCCGCCGCTGATCAGGCCGAATGCGGCCGACGGCGCAGACACTCTGACGCCCGGCGCCATGTCCCGCCAGCGGGTCGGCACCGGCTTCCTGACCGGAGTGCGGGTGATCGACATCTTCACCCCGCTCTGCTTCGGCCAGCGGCTCGGCATCTTCGCCGGCTCCGGCGTCGGCAAGTCGACGCTGCTTGCCATGCTCGCCGGCGCCGAGGCCTTCGACACGGTGGTCGTGGCGCTGATCGGCGAACGCGGCCGCGAGGTGCGCGAATTCCTCGAGGACACGATCGGCGCCGACAGCATGGCCAAGACCGTCGCCGTCGTCGCCACCAGCGATGAGAGCGCCATGATGCGCCGGCGCGCGCCCGACACCGCCATGCGCGTGGCCGAACATTTCCGCGACCAGGGCCATCGCGTGCTCCTGGTGCTGGATTCGATCACCCGCTTTGCCCACGCGCTGCGCGAGGTGGCGACAGGGACCGGCGAGCCGCCGGTCGCGCGCGGCTACCCTGCCTCGGTCTTCACCGACCTGCCGAAGCTGCTCGAGCGGGCGGGACCGGGTGCCGAGGGCAAAGGCTCGATCACCGCCATCATCTCGGTGCTGGTCGATGGCGATGACCACAACGATCCGGTGGCCGATTCGGTTCGCGGCATCCTCGATGGTCATGTCGTTCTCGACCGCGCGATCGCCGAACAAGGACGCTACCCGCCGGTCAACCCGCTGTCGTCGATCTCGCGTCTCGCCGACAAGGCCTGGAGCGCCGAGCAGCGCATGCTGGTGACCAGGCTGAAGGCGATGATCGCGCGCTTCGAGGACACGCGCGACATCCGACTGCTAGGCGCCTATCAGGGCGGTGCCGACGCCGAGCTCGACATCGCCGTGCGCCAGGTGCCGCTGATCTACGAGGCGCTCACGCAGTCGCCGAAGGATCGCGCATCGACCGATCCGTTCGCCGACCTCGCCCGCCATCTCAAGGGGAAGCAGAATGGCGATCAGGGAGACTGATCTGCAGCAGACCGAGCGCATGCTGCGCGAGATGATCGCCGAGGCCAAGGCCGCCGAGGAGGCCGACGCCAGCCGCGACTCGCTGATCAATGGACTGTTCCCGAAGAAGGTGGAGTGGCCGCAGCCGCCGCGGGCCGAATTCCCGCGCCTGGTCAACAGGAAAGCGGACCGGCGCAGCGATTTCCTCGTCGCCGCGCTCGGCATCACGCTCGGCCTGATCTGCGCGCTGTTTCCCTGGTACATCTTCTTCAATCAGGAGCAGTTCGGCGTGCAGACCATCAAGTTCGGCGGCAGCGGCAGCAATTCCGGACGCGCGGGCGGCGGCGTTGCGGTCGAACGCAGCGGACCGCTGACGGCCAAGGACGTTCCCAATGCCGACATCGACCTGCTTGCCACCGGAACAGTGCGGGACGACCCGGCCTCCGCGCCGGCGCCCGACGAGCAGCCCTTCCCTGCCGCATCGGAATTCAAGATGGTGCATGTCGCCAACGGTCGCGCCATGGTCGAGGACGAAACCGGCTTGTGGATCGTCCAGCGCGGATCGGTCCTGCCCGATGCCAGCCGCGTCGCCTCGATCGAGCAGCGCGGCGGCAAATGGGTCATCGTCACGGACGCCAACAAGGTGATGGAGCTTTCCAGGTGACCGGCCGCGGGGCTCGTCCCGCGCAAGGTCCGCGCAAGACTGGCGGCCTAGTCTGTGCGTACTCGCCCGGAGAGTCCCATGGAACCCGTCAACCTCTTTGACCTCGCCACCCGGCAGTCGCAATGGCTGGCCGTGCGCCAGTCGGCGATCGCCTCCAACATCGCCAACGCCAACACGCCGGGCTACACGGCAAACGACGTCGAACCGTTCGAAAAGGTTCTCGACCGGACCGCGGTGACGTTGAAGGCCACCGAGGCCGGCCATCTCGGCGCGGAGGCGACCAATGCCGGCTTCAACGTCAAGCCGGAAGAGGCCACCGGCTCGATCATGCCGTCGAAGAACACGGTGGTGCTCGAGGACGAACTGATGAAGGCCGGTGAAGTGCGCCGCTCCTTCGAGCTCAACACGGCGATCGTCAAAGCCTTCCATTCGATGATGACGATGGTGGTGAAGAGCTGACCATGGACGCGCTGACCGCAGCCCTCAAAGTCGCGGCATCCGGCCTTGGCGCCCAGTCGGAGCGCCTGCGCGTGGTGTCGGAGAATCTCGCCAACGCGCAGTCGACGGGCAACGCGCCGGGCGCCGATCCCTATCGCCGCAAGACGATCACCTTCCAGTCCGAGCTCGACCGCGCGAGCGGCGGCTCGCTGGTCGAGGTGAGCTCGATCGCGCGCGACCCGTCGGACTTCCCCATCGAGTTCCAGCCCGGCAACGAGGCCGCCGACGAAAAAGGGTACGTGAAGATGCCCAACGTCAACGTGCTGGTCGAAATGGCGGACATGAGCGAGGCGAACCGCTCCTACGAGGCCAACCTGCAGGTCATCAAGCAGGCTCGCGATCTAATTTCCATGACCATCGACCTGATGAGGAACCAGCAATGATCGGCGGTATCGGGGCACTACAGTTCAAACCGGCAATCGACGGCGCGGAGGCCGCCTCGCCCGGCCTGCTTCAGGGCGGTGTCGGGACACAGGCAAGCGAAAGCGTCGGCAGCAGCTTCGCCGAAGTCCTCAGCCACGCCGCGACGAAGACCGTCAACACGCTGCAGAACGCGGAGCAGACGTCGATCCAGGCGCTCAAGGGCGATGCCGACACCCGCCAGGTGGTGGATGCGGTGCTGAGCGCCCAGCAGGCGCTGCAGACGACCATCGCCATCCGCGACAAGGTCGTCTCGGCCTACCTCGAAATCAGTCGCATGAATATCTAGGACCGCGTCATGAAAGCCCTTGCCATCGCCGCGACCGGCATGAATGCCCAGCAGACCAATCTGGAAGTCATCGCCAACAACATCGCCAACATCAACACCACCGGCTACAAGCGGGCGCGGGCGGAATTCTCGGACCTGCTCTATCAGGTCGACCGCACTCAAGGGGTGCCCAACCGCTCCAACACCTCGTTGGTGCCCGAAGGTGTCTCGATCGGTCTCGGCGTCAAGACGACGGCCGTGCGCAACGTCCACACGCAGGGCGAACTGACCAGCACCGGCAACAGCTTCGACCTGGCGTTGACCGGCAGGGGCTGGTTCCAGATCGAAGGCGCCGACGGCAGCACGCTTTACTCCCGCGCCGGCGCTTTCAACACCAATGCCACCGGGCAGTTGGTCACCGTCGACGGCGCCAACGTCATTCCGGCGATCACCGTGCCGACCGACGCGGTCGAGGTGATCGTCAATAAGACCGGCCAGGTCTTTGCCCGCATCGACGGCCAGACCAATCTCCAGCTTCTCGGCCAGCTCCAGATCGCCAACTTCGCCAACGAGGCGGGCCTGGCGCCGCTCGGCGACAATCTGTTCCAGGAGACGGCTGCCTCCGGTCCGGCCAATGTCGGCGTTCCAGGCGATCCTGGCTTCGCCACCATCGAACAGGGCTATCTGGAGTCCTCCAACGTCGATCCGGTCAAGGAAATCACCGAGCTGATCTCGGCGCAGCGCGCCTATGAAATGAATTCCAAGGTCATCCAGGCCGCCGACGATATGGCCTCGGTGGTCTCCAAGAACATCAGGTAACGGATAATGGCGACGCCGATCTCCTGCCCTGCATTCCGCCGCGCCGCGCTGGCCCTTGCGCTGGTCGCGGGCGGCATGCCGGCGCTTGCGCAAGAGACGGGCGGAGAGTCGGCCAACCAGATCGCCGCCAGTCAGGCGGTCGGCGAGGCCGTGCTGATTCCCAACCGGGTCATCTATCCCGGCGAGGCGATCGAGCTCGCCGCGCTGAAGCAGGTGACGCTGGTCCCAGGCAAGCACAAGCCGGACGGCATGGCGACGCGATCCGAAGAACTCCAGGGCAAGGTCGCCAAGCGCACGCTTCTGCCCGGCCGCTACATTCCGGTGGCCGCCATCCGCAATGCGTGGCTGGTCGAACAGGGCGCTTCCGTGCAGGTCTATTTCACGGCCGGCGCGCTGACCATCTCGGCAGCCGGCGTGACGCTGCAGCCGGGCGCTGCCGGCGATCAGATCAAGATCCGCAACGTCGACAGCGGCAAGATCATCTCCGGCACGGTGATGGCCGACGGCACCGTTCGGGTCGGCGCATCGTGATGCGCGCCTTCGCACTTCTGCTGAGCGCCGCGATCGGTCTTCAGCCCGCATTCGCCGATGGGCTCACGCCCAAGGCCAAGCGCGAGCTGGCCTTGAAGAATGGCGGCGTCTATGACGACCCCGAATACGATCCGGCCACCACCACGCGCATGTTCCGCGTTTCGACGGGACCGAGCACGCTGCCGCCCGGCCAGGTCGCCGCTCGCATCAAGGACATCGCCCAGCTGCAGAGCGCACGCGACAACCAGCTCGTCGGCTACGGCCTGGTGATCGGCCTCGCGGGAACCGGCGACAGCCTGCGCAACTCGCCCTTCACCGAACAGTCGATCCGCGCCATGCTGGAAAACCTCGGCATCGCCACCGAAGGCGGCAGCGCGCGCGCCAAGAACGTCGCCGCGGTCATCGTCACCGCCAACATGCCGCCCTTCGTCCAGTCGGGCGCGCGCATCGACATCGACGTCTCCTCGATGGGTGATGCCACCTCGCTTGCCGGCGGCACGCTGGTTATGACGCCGCTCAAGGCCGCCGACGGCGAGATCTATGCCGTTGGACAAGGCTCGGTCATCGTGGGGGGCTTCGTCGCCAAGGGCCAAGCCGAGCAATTGACGCAAGGCGTGCCCACCGCAGGCCGCGTGCCGAACGGCGCCATCGTCGAGCGCTCGGTGCCCGCCGAGTTCGACGACCAGGGCGTGCTGACGCTGCAATTGCGCAATCCGGATTTCTCGACCGCCATCCGCATCGCCGACGCCATCAACGATTACACCTCGCAGCGCTTCGGCGTGCGCGTCGCGGCCGAGCGCGATGCCCGCACCGTGCAGATCAGGCGGCCGAAGAACGTATCGGCCGCGCGCTTCTATGCGGAGATCGAAAACCTGGTCGTCGAGTCGGATGCGCCTGCCCGCGTCGTCATCGACGAACGCACCGGGACTATCGTCATCGGCAACAACGTCAGGATCTCGCGCGTCGCGATCAGCCACGGCACGCTCACAGTGCGCATCACCGAAGCGCCGAAAGTGGTTCAGCCGGAGCCCTTCTCCAAGGGCGAGACCGCGATCGAACCCTTCACCGCCATCGAGGCCTCGCGACCTGACGCCCGCGTCGCCGTGCTCGACGGCCCCGATCTCGAAACGCTTGTCTCCGGTCTCAATCGTCTGGGCGTGAAGCCCGACGGCATCATCGCCATCCTGCAAGGCATCAAGTCGGCCGGCGCCCTGCAGGCCGACCTGGTTCTGCAATAGGCACGCCGATGATCGAGCTTTTCTCCTCAAGACCGCATCGTCGCCCGAGGCTTCATCCTGGCCAGAGACGTCATCGTAGCCAGAGACTTCATCCCGGAATGAGCCTCCTCGCCGCTGCCGCAATCGTTGCGCTGGCGGGCGGCACGGCCGGCCGCGCGGATGAAGTCCGCCAGGTGCTGCCCGGTGGACAGGCGCCGGCTCCGCCGGCCCAGCTCGTGCGCGAAAAGGCGCCGGACGAAAGCGAGATCCAGCGCTTCTGCTCCAACATCGCCGATGCCGCGCGCGACCGCCGCTACGCCTTGCAGGCCGAGGAGCTGAAGCAGCTCCAGGCCGGAATCGACCAGCGCATGAAGGCGCTGGAGGACAAGCGGGCCGAGTACGAGCAATGGCTGAAGCGCCGCGAGGTGTTCCTGGCGCGCGCCGAGGACAGCGTGGTCAAGATCTATGCCGGCATGAAGCCCGACGCCGCGGCCGAGCGCCTGGCGATGGTCAATGCCGAGCTCGCGGCGGCCATTCTGATGAAGCTCGATGCGCGCAAGGCCGGCGTCATCCTTAACGAAATGGACCAGAAGGCGGCGGCGACGCTCACCGGCATCATGGCCAGCGCGGCGCGAAGGGTTGATCCGTCATGAAATTGAAATTGCTCGTCCTTGCCGCGGCGACGGCACTGTCCGGCTGCGGCACCGATCTCAAGGAGGTCGGCCGGGAACCTGCGCTCTCGCCGGTCGGCTCCGGCATCGGCAACGGCGGAGGGGCCCCCTACAGCTATCCGGAGCCGCCGGCCGCACCCGTGAAGAAATTCTCGCTGTGGGACGACCGCCAGAGCAGGCTCTTCACCGATCCGCGAGCGCTGCGGGAAGGCGACATCCTGACCGTCAACATCAAGCTCAACGACAAGGCCAATTTCAAGAACCAGAACGACCGCAGCCGCACCGCCGCGCGCAAGCTCGGCTACGACGTCACGCTCGGTTGGGACGGCAAAAGCACCAGCGGCAAGGGCGATGCCGGCCTGAGCTCCAGCACCGAGACCAACGCCGACGGCGAGATCAAGCGCTCGGAGAATCTCGAGCTCAATGTCGCCGCCGTCGTCACCGAAGTGCTGCCGAACGGCAACCTGATGATCAGGGGCTCGCAGGAAGTGCGCGTCAACTACGAGCTTCGGGTCCTCACCATCGCCGGCATGGTGCGTCCCTCCGATATCGGCGCCGAAAATACGATTCCCTACGAGCGTATCGCCGAGGCACGCATCTCTTATGGCGGGCGCGGACGCGTGAGCGAGGTCCAGCAGCCGGCCTACGGTCAGCAGATCCTTGACCAGGTTCTTCCTTTCTAGGCCGGGGAGACCGCTGTCGTGGCAAATGTCGAGCAGGCACAGCCCAAGAAGGGACCCTCCCTGGTGATCCAGCTCGCCGCGCTCCTTGTCATGACGGGCGCGGCCGTCGGCATGGGCTGGGTTTCCGGCGGCTATCTCAAGCAGGGAGAAGCGCCGGCACCGGTTCCTGCCGCGCCGGAGAACGCCGGCAGCCCGGAGAAACCCGTCGACGCCGGCAAGCCGGTTGCCGGACCTGCCGTGGTTCAGCTGGCGCCGATCACCACCAATCTCGCCTCGCCCAGCGAAGTCTGGATAAGACTGGAGGCATCGGTGCTCTACGACGCGCCGCAGCCGCCGGAAATGACCGAACAGATCCACCAGGACCTGCTCGCATATGTACGCACGCTGAAGATGCATCAGATCGAAGGCGCCAGCGGCTACCAGCATCTCAAGGCCGATCTCGACGAGCGAGCGGCGTTGCGCAGCGGCGGCCACGTCAAACAGGTTCTCATCAGGACGATGCTGCTCGAATGAGAAAGTTCCTCACCGCCACGGCGCTGATCGTCGTCACCACCTCCGTCGCCGCGGCCCAGCAGCTTGATCTCGGCGGCATCGGCAAGGCCGACGGCACCACGGTCGGCTACCTCATCCAGATGTTCGGCCTGCTCACCGTGCTTTCGGTGGCGCCGGGCCTGCTGATCATGGTGACGAGCTTCACCCGCTTCGTCATCGCCTTCTCGATCCTGCGCACCGGCATCGGCCTGCAGTCGACGCCCGCCAACCTGATCCTGATCTCGCTGTCGCTGTTCATGACCTTCTATGTCATGGCGCCGACCTTCGATCAGGCCTGGAACACGGGCGTCAAGCCGCTGATGGACAATCAGATCACCCAGGCCGAAGCCTTCGACAAGATCTCGGATCCGTTCCGCGCCTTCATGCTGCACAATGTGCGCGACAAGGATTTCGACCTCTTTGCCAATCTCGCCCGCGAGCGCGGCCAGACGGTCTCGCGCGACACCGTCGACCTGCGCATCCTGGTGCCCGCCTTCATGATCTCGGAGATCCGGCGCGGCTTCGAGATCGGCTTTCTGATCGTGCTGCCCTTCCTCGTCATCGATCTCATCGTCGCCACCGTCACCATGGCCATGGGCATGATGATGCTGCCGCCGACGGTGGTTTCGCTGCCGTTCAAGATCCTGTTTTTCGTGTTGATCGACGGCTGGAACCTTCTGGTCGGCAGCCTGGTGCGGTCCTTTACCTGACCGCCCCGCCGGCGACGCGGCAATGCATCGCTCCATTTTCGCGCAATATATTTTCGATTAACCGTCCGGTTTAGCCGTTTGGTAGGAAGTTGCCCGCATATTGCTCGCAGATGGCGGGTGATCGGGTCTCAGCGATCATTGGCATGATGCCGCACCGTCATACCGGAAAAGCCGGTATGTCAAAAAAATCCGTGTAAAAATAAGGTACGAGTACCATGGCCAGTATCATGACCAATTCCGCGGCGCTGACCGCGCTGCAGAGCTTGAACAACACCAACAAGCAGCTCGAGATCACCCAGTCCCGCATTTCCACCGGCTACCGCGTCGCCACCGCCAGCGACAACGCCGCTTACTGGTCGATCGCCACGTCGATGAAGTCCGACAACAAGGCGCTCTCGGCCGTTCAGGACTCGCTCGGCCTCGGCGCCGGCAAGGTCGACACCGCCTACACCGCGATCAACGACATCAAGGACCAGGTCGACCTGATCAAGACCAAGCTGGTCACCGCCCGCGGCGCCAGCCAGGAAGACCAGCAGAAGATCGCGACCGAAATCAAGGCCATCCAGGACCAGATCAAGTCGTCGGTCACCAACGCCAACTTCGCCGGCTCGAACCTGCTGCAGAACGACGGCACCGCCGCGTCCGACCTCAACATCGTTGCTTCGTACAACCGCACCGGCGCGACCGTCACCATCGACACCATCAAGGTGACGTCTGCCGACACGCAGGTTCTCGACACCGCCGGCACCGGCGGCATCGTCGGCGGCCTGCTCGCCGCGACCTTCTTCGACCCGAGCGCCGCCGCTGTCGCCGACACTGCCATCGACACCGCGCTGGGTTCCGTTGAAACGGCGCTCGGCAAGCTGTCCACCGGCGCTGCCTCGCTCGGCGCCGCCAAGTCGCGCATCGACACCCAGAAGAGCTTCCTGTCGAACCTCTCGGACTCGATCGACAAGGGCGTCGGCGCTCTGGTCGACGCCGACATGAACAAGGAATCGACCCGCCTGCAGGCCCTTCAGGTCCAGCAGCAGCTCGGCATCCAGGCGCTGTCGATCGCCAACGGCAACTCGCAGTCGATCCTGTCGCTCTTCCGCGGCTGATCGCCCAGCAGACTTCAGGCATCTGGATCGGGCCGCGCCATCAGCGCGGCCCGATTTTCGTTGTGACGCCGCTACCCTCCGAGGCGCGCTGCTTCTCTTAAGAAATACTACCGCATTGCGGTTTCAAGGCAGGCTTTTAACGCGCCATTAACCGTGACGCGCTAGTTATGGTTAACCAATCGCTATGACGGGCCGACCGCTGGTCGACAGGCATGACGCCCCCCGCCAGAGAGTTGACCGGCATGCACGAGGCATGCCTGCTTTGAGAAGGGGTGTATCTTGGCAAGTATCATGACCAACGCCGCCGCGCTGACCGCGCTGCAGAGCCTTAACGCCACCAACAAGGCGCTTGAAACCACACAGGGCCGCATCTCGACCGGCTATCGCGTCGCCACCGCTTCCGATAACGCCGCCTACTGGTCGATCGCCACCTCGATGCGGTCCGACAACCAGGCGCTCTCGGCCGTCCAGGACGCGCTTGGCCTCGGCGCCGGCAAGGTCGACACCGCCTACACCGCCATCACCCAAATCAAGGATCAGGTCGACGCCATCAAGGCCAAGCTGGTCACCGCCCGCGGCGCCAGCCAGGACAACCAGCAGAAGATCGCCACCGAAATCAAGGCCATCCAGGACCAGATCAAGTCCTCGGTCACCAATGCCAGCTATGCCGGTTCGAACCTGCTGCAGAATGATGGCACCGCAGCCTCCGATCTGCATGTCGTCGCCTCCTACAACCGCACCGGCACAACCGTCTCGATCGATACCATCGACGTGAAGGCCACCGACACGCAGGTCCTGGACGTGGCCGGCACCGGCGGCATCGTCGGCGGCCTGCTCGCCACGACCTTCTTCGACCCGAGCGCCGCCGCTGTCGCCGACACCGCCGTCGACACCGCGCTCGACAGCGTTGAAACCGCGCTTGCCAAGCTCGCCACCGGCGCGGCCTATCTCGGCGCCGCCAAGTCGCGCATCGACACCCAGAAGAGCTTCCTCTCCAACCTCTCGGACTCGATCGACAAGGGCGTTGGCGCTCTGGTCGACGCCGACATGAACAAGGAATCGACCCGCCTGCAGGCCCTCCAGGTGCAGCAGCAGCTTGGCATCCAGGCGCTGTCGATCGCCAACGGCAACTCGCAGTCGATCCTGGCCCTGTTCAAGAGCTGATATTCCGGCAGAAGCAGACCCTTCATCGCAGGGCCGCGTCTTGGACGCGGCCCTTTTTGTTGCGCATCGGATCGCTGCTTCCGTGCTTTCCGGATGTCGCGTGGTGCTCGGCGGCACGCACTATCATCCTCGCACAAGCTTCGCGGTCTAGTCTTCCGGCGGACAGTCATGCTGGGAGCGGTTTGAATCGTGCCGGAACAGATCCAGAGCCTCATCGCTAACCTCCGGGGATTCGGCGTTAGGCGTCTCGCTCTCATGGGCGGCATCGCCGCGCTGGTCATGGCCGTCATCGGCGTCGCCTCGGTCTATCTCAACCGTCCGGCCTACGAGACACTCTATGTCGGGTTAGACCGCAACGACGTGAACCAGATCGGCCTGGTGCTGGGCGAGGCCGGCATCGGCTTCGATGTCGGCGCCGACGGAACGTCGGTGCTGGTGCCGGCCGGCACCACGGCGCAGGCGCGCATGCTGCTCGCCGAGAAAGGCCTGCCGACCAGCGCCAACGCCGGATACGAGCTATTCGACAATGTCGGCTCGCTCGGCCTGACCTCGTTCATGCAGCAGATCACCCGCGTGCGCGCGCTGGAGGGCGAGATCGCGCGCACCATCCAGTCGATCGCCGGCGTCAAGGCGGCGCGCGTCCACATCGTCATGTCCGAGCGCGCCAATTTCCGCCGCGACGAACAGCAGCCCTCGGCCTCGGTGGTCATCCGCTATGCCGGCGTCGATGCCGAAAAAAGCGCGCAGTCGATCCGCCACCTGGTCGCCGCTGCGGTTCCCGGTCTGTCGGCCGACAAGGTCACCGTGCTCGATTCCAACGGCAATCTGCTCGCGGCCGGCGACGACACTTCCAACACCAGCGCCGCCCGCACGCTCGGCGTCGAGCAGACGGTCGAGGCGCAGATCGGCGACAACATCCGCCGCGCGCTGACGCCTTACCTCGGTCCCGATAATTTCCGCGCCAGCGTCAAGGCCGACGTCAACACCGACACCCGCCAGACCGAGGAGACGATCTTCGATCCCGAATCCCGCGTCGAGCGTTCGGTGCAATCTGTGCGCACCAACGAGGCCAGCAACCAGAAGCAGGCCTCGACCCCGGCCAGCGTCGAGCAAAACCTGCCCGAGACGCAAACGACCACGACCGAAGGGCCGCAGTCCTCCTCGCAGAACGACCGCAAGGAGGAGATCACCAACTACGAGATCAACTCCAAGAAGATCGCCACCGTCTCCAACGGCTATTCGGTGACCAAGATGTCGATCGCCGTCGTCGTCAACCAGGATCGGCTCAGGACCATCCTCGGCAAGGACGCCACGCCCGAGCAGATCGCCAAGCGTGTTGCGGACATCCAGAAGATGGTGGCCTCCGCCACCGGCTTCGACGAGAAGCGCGGCGACATCATCGACGTCTCGGCGGTCGAGTTCATCGACGGGCTGGACGGCGAGCCGGTCGACCAGCCGGGCATCCTCGCCTCGATCGGCACATACACTGGCACGCTGATCAACGCCGGCGCCTTCATCGTCGTCGTGTTCCTTGTCGCCTTCTTCGGCCTGCGGCCGATGGCGGCCGCGCTGACGGCATCGGCCAAGCCCGCTGCTGTCACAGGTCCGAGCTTCGACGCTGTCCAGCGCTCGCTGCCGACGCCTGACGCGCCGGTGGCCGCGATCGCCGCCGACACGCCGGCCGGCGCACTGCC